>DATLYB010000322.1:0-8702 GCA_035575215.1 Chitinophagales bacterium | reverse complement strand
GGCGACACGCTGGTGCACGGCAGCATCGAAGAGTTCATTATTTACGGAGGAAATTTCGACACCGCAGCCACCGTGTTGCTGACGCGCGGCAGCCGCGGCATCCCCGACCCGGGCAACATTACGGGCAAAATCAAAACAATCACCTCCAACCTGATTATCGCGGATTTTGATTTGACCAGCTACGACATCATAGGCGACTGGGATTTGGTGGTGCAGAATCCAGACTCGTCAGCGGCAAGGGACACGCTGTTTTTCATCCCTTCGCTCATCTTCGCGGGCGCAGAGTTGACGGGCACGGTGGGCTTTCCCGTGGTGCCCTTTGGGCTGGAACGCTCCAACTATCTTCAAATCTTCAACTTCGGCAATGATGATGGCGTACTCCTGTTTGAAATCACTCCGCCCGCTTCCGAATACATTAACTTAAAACTTGAATCACGAATTTTGCCCGAATACGACCGCTCGCAGGCAGCGGATAAAACCAAAGTTTACGCGCTGATTTCGCTGGGCGAAAAACAGCAGAAGGCGCTGCATCTGTTTTGGGCGGTTGACCCTGACAAGGTAGTGTATCCGCCTTCCTACGGAGCGTTTAAAACCTCTGCGGAAAAACAGCGGAGTGAGGGCGATGATGAGCTGGTGTTCGGCTCCGACAAACAGGTTTCCTACAAGGGGCTGAAAGGCGCAACGAAGGCGCAGATGAAGGGCTTGCTGATTGGCAGCATGGTGACTGCCGGCTGCGGAGCGCTCACCGATGCGCTGCTGCAAGACCCCGGTCTGACGAACCTGAAAAAGGCGGTTGACAACGTGGTGGACGGGCTGCCCAGCGGCATCGCCAAAACACCGCAATGGGTTGCCGAGCAGGTAGCCAATGAACTGCTGAATCTGATTCCCGGAGTGGGGTGGGCGCAAATCATCGGGGGATGCATCAACCAGATTGTTGCGGGGTTTTTCAATGCGTGGGAAAGCGCAGCCAAAGGAGCGGCTGACCGGCTGCGGGCTTCCACCGGAGGCGATTCGCAGCGCGCCTTCCATAAAGCGTTAGACCAGATGGAAAAAAACGGACGGCTCAACTTATACTCTGCACAGGCGCTGTATCAGGTGAATGCCGCCCTGCAAAAGCCGCCCTGCAATCCGCCACCGGCATTTGACTTCTCCAGCATCGGACCGATTCGCGGACCCTTCGACCCGAATGACAAAACTTCGGGCGGCAATTTCGTCAACGGCATCGAACTGCGCAATGGCGACACCGCGATGATTCACATGATTCCCTCCTCTGCCCTTGCCGACACGATTCGCTACACCATCTTTTTTGAAAACAAAGCCCAGGCAACCGACTCGGCATTCACCGTCACCATCACCGACACGCTGGATGCGGCATGGGATGTCAGCACGCTGCAAATGGATTCCGCATTATCGCTGTTCAGCCGCGGCACGTTTAATTGGTGGCTCAGCGGTCGTGTGCTCACTATTCAGTATGACAGCATCATGCTGCCGCCCAATGTGGTGCCGCCAGAAGGCGAGTGGCAGGCGTCATTCACCATGAAGCTGCTGCCCGGACTTGCAGCCGGTACGAGAATTAAAAACCGTGCGAAAATCGTGTTTGACTTCAACCCGCCCATCTTCACGCCCGAAGTGATTCACATTGTCGGCTCGCCTGAAATCAGCGCCACTGCTGCTGCCATTGATTTCGGCACACTGCCGGTTGGTTCAGCAACCACCGAGCAGGTGTGGCTGAAAAACACGGGCGCGTATGAGCTGGTGATAGGAGGAAATGCGCTGCTCACCTCATCGTTTGAGGTCGCCTCCGACCCATGCTCTCAGGGTGTGCTGCAGCCGGGCGATTCGTGCCGGATGGTGCTCAGATTCACTCCATCTTTTCCCGGCAATATGACCGACACGCTTGAAATCGAATCATCAGACATCAGCCGGTTTCCGTTCAGGATTGCGTTGAAGGGCGATGCGGTGACGGGCATCGGTGAGGCGGAAAAAATTAACATCAGAATCTATCCTAATCCTGCAACAGGCGAGTTGAATATCGCTTTCGGACAATCTCAGCGATATGATTTACGCATCACCGGTTTCATCGGAACGGAAATTTTCAAAGCAAGCGTCACGGGCTACTCGGCAAAAGTTGATTTGAAAAACTTCTTGCCGGGCGTGTATTTCCTTTCGGTAACGGATGAGAAAGGAAGCAGCGCGGTGAGGAAGGTGGTGAAGATGTAAGCAGGTGGTTGGGAAGTCATAATGATTCTGCTGGCAGGTTGCGGAAAGCTGCGGGGAAGCCGCTTGCTTAAGTTGTTTTCATCAGGGCGTAGTCTTAAGGTGATTCACATTCATTAGTAGTAAATGACTGTTCCGCAATTCAAACGGCTTCTTAGTATTATTAGCAAAATTTTATTTCAGGTGACATCAGGAATTGCCTGACCAAGTGAAGGGGATATGTCATTTGAATTAACTCATAGTATAAAAAGCATTTTCTGAAGCTTCTGGAATCAAATTTAGATTTCGGAGCTAATGGGAATTCCAATTCTGCAAGACATTACTGGCATTCTTTCCCCGCAAAATATCCACCTGAATTACCGAGGTTTTTTATTAACAAATGACATTTATCATCATAAAAATTGACGTCAATGAATATTTTTAAAAACTCCTGGCGGACATATCAAATCCTTGTTGTAAATCAAAACTGGATTCACCAGCCAACGTGAAAGGTGCTAACATGTTTTATGAAACAATACATCAAAACCTTCAGTGAAATTGAACTGAAAGATATTGGGCAGGTGGGTGGCAAGAATGCTTCGTTGGGGGAAATGTTCCATCATCTTGTTCCGAAAGGAATCCTTGTGCCTGACGGATTCGCCACCACTGCCGATGCTTACTGGGACTTTCTGGATGAAAACAATATCCGGGAAGCCATGTCGCAGGAATTAAAAAAGCTGGATGTGAAAACATTCAGCAATTTGAGGGATGTGGGAGAAAACGTGAGAAGCATCATCATGCATGCATCACTGCATCAGCCGCTCAGGGATGCAATTTTGAAAGGTTACCGCTGGTTGGTTGAACAATATGGCTCACAAATTTCGCTTGCCGTTCGCAGCAGCGCCACCGCGGAAGATTTGCCTACAGCAAGTTTTGCAGGGCAGCAGGAAACTTTTTTGAATGTTCGGGGAGAAGAACAACTGTTGAAAGCCTGCCATCGCTGTTTTGCTTCTTTGTTCACCAACCGCGCTATCAAATACCGGCATGACCACGGTTTCGACCACATGAAAGTGGCGCTTTCCATCGGAGTGCAGGTGATGGTGCGGGCAGATAAAGCGTGTTCGGGGGTGATTTTCACCATTGACCCCGACAGCGGCTTTGAAAACGTAATCGTTATCACGGGAGCATGGGGGTTGGGTGAAAATGTGGTGCAAGGCACTGTGAACACAGATGAATTCATTGTTTACAAACCGCATCTTGGTAATGTAAAACAGCCTATTATCTCACATAAGGTGGGTAGTAAAGCGAAGACGATGATATTTTCTGAAATACCTGCGGATGAATTGCAAACTCCCGAACAAGCCATTCTCAACACGGAAACTCCGGAACACTTAAGACATCAATTCATCCTGCGCGATGAGGAAATTACAAAACTTGCGCAGTGGGCTGTCATTATTGAATCACATTACGGCAGACCGATGGATATTGAATTTGCAAAAGACGGAATCAGCGGGAATTTGTATATCGTGCAGGCACGACCGGAAACGATTCACAGCGCAAGGCGCAAACATGATTTCCTCAAGGTGTTTCATATTATCACCGAACAGCGGAAAAAAATCTGCGAAGGTATCGGGCTGGGAAGCCGTATTGTTTCAGGCAAGGCGCGTGTGCTTCATTCGCCTGATGAAGCAACCAAGCTGAAAGATGGCGAAATACTCGTTACCGAGCGCACCAATCCTGACTGGGACCCGATTATGAAAAAAGCTGCTGCCATCGTTACCGACCAAGGCGGGCGTACCAGCCATGCAGCAATTGTCGCGCGGGAGATCGGAGCAATCGCTGTCATTGGTACCGGTCATGCAACAGAGTTGATTTCTGACGGGCAGGAAATCACCGTGTCGTGCGCTGAAGGCGAAAGGGGATTTGTCTATGATGGGAAGTTAGAATGGAGTGAAACGGAGGTGGAAATAAAAAGAGACATCTCCACGCATACCAAACCGATGCTGATTCTCGCTCATCCTGACCAGGCATTCACTCATTCTTTTCTGCCCAGCGAAGGCGTGGGACTGCTGCGCATCGAATTCATCATCAGCAATGCAATCGGCATTCATCCAATGGCGCTTTATCATTTTGACAGGCTGGAAGATGCCGAAGCAAAAGAGCAGATTAAAAGGCTGACAGTTCAATTCCCGGATAAGAAACAATTTTTTATTCAAACGCTCGCGGAGTCGGTAGCTCAAATTGCCGCTGCATTTTTTCCAAAAGACGTGATTGTGCGAATGAGCGATTTCAAGACCAATGAATACGCCAGCCTCATCGGTGGGAAGCCGTTTGAGCCCTCCGAGGAAAACCCGATGATTGGTTTCCGGGGCGCATCAAGATATTATCACACGCTGTACAAAGACGGATTTGAACTGGAATGCAAAGCCATGAAAATGGTGCGTGAAGAAATGGGATTCACCAATGTGAAGCTGATGATTCCATTCTGCCGCACGCTGGATGAAGCGCAAAAAGTTACAGAATTGATGAAATGGCATGGATTGGAGAGAGGAAAGCACGATTTGGAGCTGTACATGATGATTGAAATTCCAAGCAATGCTTTACTTGCTGAAAAATTTGCTGA
The DNA here is from genome assembly GCA_035575215.1 of Chitinophagales bacterium. Lineage (GTDB taxonomy): Bacteria > Bacteroidota > Bacteroidia > Chitinophagales > CAIOSU01 > DATLYB01. The sequence goes on along the minus strand of DATLYB010000322.1, from coordinate 3,883 downwards.
TTACTTTGACGGCTTCTCCATAGGTTCCAACGACCTCACGCAGCTCACGCTTGGCGCTGACCGTGATTCGGAACTGCTGAGTGAAATATTCAGCCCCTTCGACCCGGCAGTGATGCAGCTGATTCGAATGTCCATCAAAAAAGCAAAAGCGGCAGGAGTAAAAATCGGATTGTGCGGTCAGGCACCCAGTGATTTTCCGGAGTATGGCGGCTTCCTCGTGGATTGCGGTATTGACAGCATTTCGTTCAATCCCGATGCGCTGCTGAAAGGAATTGAAAATATTCAGAAGGCTGAAAAAAAATTTCAGAAACAAATTATTCACTAACTCAAAATCATTTTTTATGGGAAAAACATTTGAAAATAAAGTTGCCATTGTAACGGGTGGAAGCTTCGGCATCGGCAGGGCTACTGCTATTGCCTTCGCAAAACAAGGAGCAAAAGTGGTGATAGCAGATTGGGTGGAAGACAATGAAACGCTGAATCTGATTAAATCAGCAGGGGGTGTTGCCATTTTTGTAAAATGTGACGTATCGAAAAATTCAGACGTCAAAGCCATGTTGGATACAACCATCGCTGCATACGGCAGGCTGGATTATGCTTTTAACAATGCCGGCATTGAAGGCATTGCAGGAAATACAGTTGACTGTACGGAAGAAAACTGGGACAAAACGATTGGCGTCAATCTGAAAGGAGTGTGGCTGTGCATGAAGCATGAAATTCCACACATGCTTCAGGCAGGCAAGGGCGCAATCGTGAACTGCGCGTCTGTTGCGGGGCTTGTCGGCTTTCCGAATTTACCAGCTTACGTTGCAAGCAAGCATGGACTGGTTGGACTGACAAAAACCACCGCACTCGAATATGCGAAATCTGGAATTCGTGTGAATGCGGTTTGTCCGGGTGTGATTAAAACTCCGATGATTGACCGCTTCACCGGCAAAAACAAGGAGGTGGAGAAGCAATTTGAAAACATGGAACCGGTGGGAAGGATGGGGCAGCCCGAGGAAGTGGCAGCAGCAGTATGCTGGCTGTGTTCAGATGCCGCCTCATTTGTGACGGGCGCTGCTTTACCTGTGGATGGAGGCTGGATTGCTCAGTAGAAATTCCGGCACGCATTGCGGCTCTCCGAATAAATTTTTATCACACCACCGGCAGTCACAGGCGTTTCGGAGGTGGGTAAATCCATTCTGCGGTGTATGTCTTTGCTTTGAGAAATTTAAAATGGGGATATACAATCAAAAGGAAGCGGTTGCGGCAAGCTCGTGTAAATGGAAACTTTGTAACTTGAAAACCGAACAAAAGCGCGTTGACAGTCCTCATTATTTATTTGCGTCAATGACTTTGAAGCAGGAAAGAATTGATGTCCTCCTTGAGCCCGTCAGCAAGTTCATTAAGAATGAAACCACGGGCGGCATTGTTCTTTTCGTTTCTGCTGTGGTGGCGATGATTTGGGCAAATTCCCCTTTCAGCCACTTGTATTACCGCCTATGGCATATTCCTTTAACAATAGGTTTGGGTGATTTTGTGATTGCAAAGGATTTGCATCATTGGATTAATGACGGCTTGATGGCGGTGTTCTTTTTCGTGGTGGGATTGGAGCTGAAGCGCGAATTTATCGGAGGGGAGCTTTCTTCATTTCGTAAGGCATTGCTCCCGATGGCTGCGGGTGCAGGCGGGATGCTTGTACCTGCACTGATTTTTCTTGCATTCAACTACAGCACACCTGCCGTGGACGGATGGGGGATTCCCATGGCAACCGATATTGCATTCGCTCTCGGCATTCTCTCGCTGCTGGGCAACAGGATTCCCTTGTCACTGAAAGTTTTTCTTACCGCACTGGCAATCGCAGATGACCTCGGTGCGGTCATCGTGATTGCCTTGTTCTACACTTCCGATGTTTCTCTGATAAACATAGCCATTGGCGCTGCATTCATGGCGGTGATGATTGGAGCCAACATGCTCGGCATTCGCAGTTCCGTGTTTTACGGCATCATCGGCATCGGTGGGCTGTGGCTTGCATTCCTGCTTTCAGGCGTACATGCAACCATTGCAGGCGTGCTTGCAGCATTTGCCATTCCTGCCAGGACGAAAGTGGATGAACAGGGCTACATCGTCAGTATCACCGGGCTCATCGAAAAATTCAAAAAAACTCCCCCCAATGATAATCATTTGGTTACCGCAGAGCAGTTGAGCATTATCGAGGACATCAAAAGATACAGCGTGGCGGCAGAAACCCCTCTCCAGCGTCTTGAGTATGGGATGCATCCGCTGGTAGCGTTAGTGGTGATGCCGGTATTTGCGCTTGCCAATGCAGGCATTGAAATTTCAGCTGATATTCTCTCAAGCTTCCTCAATCCGCTCACGTTGGGTGTGTTTCTGGGATTGGTGCTTGGAAAATTCATCGGCATCACCGGCATGTCTAAGCTTATGGTAACACTTCAGCTTGCCCAACTTCCCGAAAAAACAACCTGGCGGCATATTTATGGCGTGTCCCTGCTTGGTGGCGTTGGATTCACCATGTCGCTCTTCATTACCGGGCTTGCTTTTACTGAACCTCTTATGGTACTTGAGGCAAAGGTCGGCTTAATGACCGCATCGCTGATTGCAGGATTAGGGGGGTATTTATTATTGCGCACAGCGAAATGATTTTTAGCCTGAAATACGCGAATATGTATCTTTGAATTGAGTGTAAAACACATGTACAACTACAAGCGACTTTTAGCGGGAATTGATTTTACTCCGACCGACAAGGCGGTCATCCGCTATTTGTCCTTTCTGTGCGGCATCATCCATCCGGAGAAGATTTACTTCATCAACTTTCAGCGTAATCTCGATGTGCCGGAAGGCATCCGCGAAAAATTTCCGGAGCTGAACCGTCCGCGGGATGAAAAATTCAGAGAGCAGATGATGACTGAAGTCCAGGCGAATTTTCCAGGACATGAAAAATATGATATTGAATATGATGTGATAGAAGGCGTGCCCTTACCTGAAATGCTGCGCTGGGCACACATCAAAAACGTGGATTTGGCAGTAGCCGGCAAAAAACCGGAAAAGGAAGGAACGGGATTATTGGCGCAGCAGATGGCTCGCAAAGGAACGTGTTCGATGCTGTTTGTTCCGCCTGCCGCCAAGGCAAGACTGCAAATTATTTTCGCTGCCGTTGATTTCTCCGAAAATTCAAAGCTCGCACTGGATGAAGCATGGAAACTTGCGGAGCCGAACAAGGAAGTGAAACTGGTCTGTTATCACGCCTACAGCCTTCCCTCCGGCTATTACAAGACCGGCAAAACGGAAGAAGAATTTGCCGCCATCATGCGTGGTCATGCAGAAAACAGATGCAAAAATTTCATCAGCGAACTGAAAATTCCTGCTTCACGAATCACACCCCTTTTTGAACTGGAGGACAAGCTGCCTCTTGCCCGCATGATTAAAGAAGCCGCTGAGAAATGCAAAGCCGATATAATTCTCGTAGGCGCCAAGGGCAGAACCAATGTCACTGCCATCCTGCTGGGAAGCGTTACGGAAAAGCTCATTAAACTAAACAGCGACATCCCGCTGCTGGTGGTGAAACAAAAGGACAAGTCGTTCAGATTTTTGGATTTTATCAAGAACGTTTAATCTTAATTCACTAAAAAATAGAAATCCCGTGCAAACAGAACCCTTGTGGCTCACATTCTACCAAAAGCTCGGACATCTGTGCTATGCGATTGCAGCGGCTGATGAAAAACTTACGCCCGCGGAGACGTCACAACTGAAACGCCTTGTAACGGAAGAATGGCTGGAAGTGGAAGATTCATTGGATGAATATGGGGAAGATGCCGCCTTTCAGGCGGAAATCGTTTTTGACTGGCTCAGCGACAGCTACGTTTCATCCGAAGATGCCTTC
>DATLYB010000321.1:0-2702 GCA_035575215.1 Chitinophagales bacterium | reverse complement strand
CCGCCACGGTAATCTCTTTTGTGGTGCCTTGTGAAATTTCGACATTGTCCATCGTGATTCGGGGCAGCGTCAGTATTTCAAGGAAGTAACTGCCGGTGAGATATTTTCGGGTGGTATTGAAATCCTGCACAATCAGGATGTCATTTTTTCCTTTCTCACGGATGATGCACTGAAGGGGGGTTTCCCTTTTGTAATATCCCGATTCAGTGAGCTTCAGGCTGCCCTGCGGTGCATCAATGGCAATAATGTTGTGGGTGCCCGCCACGAGTTCCACCTCTTTTTTGGAAACCGGGGGGAGCGTATGCACGAACACATCATATTTTCCTGCCGGGTCGAGGCTGAGGGTATCGGAAACGCCCCCGTCATTCAGCGCATGAACAAAATTGTACAGCAGCTTGCCCGAATAACTGTCAACCATGCTCACTTCGATGTTTGTTTCCGTGGGCTTGCCGAATTCATTGATGAGATTGATTTGCACGGTGGTGGGATTCAGCGACTGTGTGATGACGGTGTTCATCGCCTCGTTGAAAGTAGTGGTGTTGACCACATCATAGAATTTGCCAGCGCAATTAAAAAACTTCTGGTCTTTGCCATCTAAACCCAGCCCGATGATGTAAGGCTTCAACGCGATTCTTTTCTGCTGAAACACTTTGGTAATGGCACAGGGGTCGCCACCGCAGGTTTCAATGCCATCGGTGATTACCACGATGACGTTCTGCGCCTTCGGGTCATCGGGGAAATCTTTGGCTGCCTGCTCCAGCGAATACGCGATGGGCGACCATCCCTGCGGGGTGATGCCTTGCAGCTTTTGCCGCACGAATGCTGCATCATTTTTACCGAAAGCAATCTCCAGCTTGGAATCCAGGCAGTTCTTGTCAGAGCGCGGTGACTGATGCCCGAACACACGCACAGCCGTTTCCACTTTGATATTGTTTCGCGCGAGGCTGTCGAGGTATTTGCTGATGATTTGCTTGGACAACTCAAACTTGGTGATGCCGTCCATCTCTTCTTTCATGCTGCCGGAGCCGTCAATAACAAACACAATGCGTGTGAGGCGGGGAGCATACTTATCTGAGTATTGGGCGAAAGTTGTGAGGCTGAAAAAAAGAAATAAAACAAAAAACGCCTGATGTGGGAAGCTGTATTTCAAACGGGCTGTTTGTCGTTTGTCGTTCATAGTTCATCATCCTCGTTCAGGTAATTTTTTAACCACCGAACGGCAAATCACGAACCACAAACTGGTTTCATCAGTAGTCGCCAATGGTTTCTTCCAGTTGGGCGAGAGCTTTGGATAATTCCTCATCATTGGGTGCAACGCCATGCCAGTGGTAATTATTTTCCATGAAGTCAACACCCTTGCCCATTACGGTTTTCATCAATACCATTACGGGCTTGCCTTGCCGTGTTTTGCTTTTTGCGAGTTGCAGGGTTTTCAGCACTTTTTTCATGTTGTTGCCGTCATCGAGCACAAGCGTTTCCCAGCCGAACGCGCGCCATTTGGCGGGAAGGTCGCCCGGTGACATCACCTTTTCGGTGGGTCCGTCAATCTGCTGACCATTCCAGTCAATCGTAGAAATGATGTTGTCCACTTTGTGATGAGCTGCAAACATTGCCGCTTCCCAAATCTGCCCTTCGTCAATCTCGCCATCGCCATGGAGGGAATACACCAGCCGCTCATCATGATTGAGCTTCTTAGCCAGAGCCGCCCCGATAGCCACTGACAACCCCTGCCCCAGCGAGCCTGATGCTACGCGCACGCCCGGCAGATGCTCGGCAGTGGCGGGATGCCCCTGCAGCCTTGAATTGATTTTGCGGAAAGTATAAAGCTCATCAGTGTTGAAATAGCCGCAGCGCGCCAGCACGCTGTACCACACCGGGCAGATGTGCCCGTTGGAAAGGAAGAAGACATCTTCGTCAATGCCGTCCATGCTGAATCGGGGGTTGTGCTTCATCACTTCAAAATAGAGCGCCACCATGAATTCAGTGCAGCCAAGCGAGCCACCGGGATGCCCGCTTTGCGCTCCGTGCGTCATGCGAACAATATCCCTGCGAACCTGAGTAGCGATTTTATTAAGTGCTGCAATATCAGCCATGGGAAAGAGTGGCATCAGGGGATTTGAAAGCACGCCAAAGATAATGCGAATTGAGAATAGAGGATATGAGAATTTGACTACCGGAAAATAAGCACCCGCAACTTCAGGACTCAAATTCCCGTCTGAATTACTATCCCCTTTTAATTGTTATATCAGTGTCTGCTTCTAAATTTACGTCTGGTACAAAAAACATGACGCATAACCCCGTCATATATGACACTGAACAGGAGCGCAAGGAAATCCTGAAGAGCTATCGCCATCTGCTACGGGTTATCAAGCCGCGCCTGCATGAAGAGAATGACAAGCGCATGATTCGCAGGGCATTTGAGATTGCGCTGGATGCCCATAAAACCATGCGCAGGAAATCAGGCGAGCCGTATATTCTCCACCCGCTGGCAGTAGCCACGATAGCTGTGGAGGAGATGGGATTGGGTCCCACTTCCGTCACCTGTGCTCTGTTGCATGATACGGTGGAAGACACCGGCACCTCGCTGGAGGACATTCGCAGGGAATTTGGCGACACCATTGCGAAAATTGTGGACGGACTGACAAAAATCTCCGGGGTGTTTGACCTGCAAAGCTCGCAGCAGGCGGAAAATTTCCGCAAAC
>DATLYB010000320.1:0-2645 GCA_035575215.1 Chitinophagales bacterium | reverse complement strand
TGGCATACCGCCTGATGAGGTTATCATATTCTGAAATCATCCCACCGCTTCCTGAGAAATAATCGCTCTGCGCCCAGGCAATGATGTTTTTTTTACTCTTGAAATATTTCCGGAAGATGACATTGTAGGCTTCACTCTTTCTTTTTTTTCTGAGCCAATCATTCAGCGCTTCCAGCAACTGCGGGGAATTTTTCCTTACAGCCCACGCCAATCCCCGCGGTTCGCTGATAGACATGCCCACATCAATATTGGGATAGTAGGTGCTGTTCAGCATCGCCACGTTTTCATCGGCAATCGTGTAGCTGATTTCCTTTTCAGCCACCATGCGGATGAGGTCGTCAGCCGTAAGTTCGCCTTTGATGGGCACCACGTCAATCTCATACCCGATTTCTTCGGCAAGGTCGAGGATGCGCTCAAAGTGCGATGAGCCGCCTATCACGTGCACCTGCATGCCGGCAAGCTCATGCGGCTCGCGAATCAGATGGTTTTCCAGCTCTTTCCCTTTCATTTTCTCCCATCCATCGGGTTTGCGCTGCACAAGCACCTGGCGCACCTCCATGTGCGGGTCGGTGAAAACAGCATGTTTCATTCCCGCTTTGGTTACAGTTTGGCCGAAGGCAATCACATCACCCTGTCCTGAGTTCAGCAGGTAATAAATGCTGTCAGGATGATGCACTACGCGCAGTTCAAGCCCGATGCCCAAATCATTGGTGAACATCTTCAGCAGTTCGTAGTCATAACCCATTGGAGTGCCTTTGTAGATGAAGTAGCCTAACGGGTTGAAGCCGGTAATAACAATCAGCCTGCCCCTCTTTATTATTTCATCCAGGTCAATTTTGACGGATGGTTCATCGCTCTCCCAGAAAATAAGGTTTCTGGTTTTCCAGTCGCAGTTACCTGTCAGCAGCAGGGATAAGAAAACCGTTCCGGCAAAAAAGAATCTTCTCACGGCTATACGATGATTATACCTGTCTTTAATCTCCGTGTCTTCAATCTCCATGCAATTTATTATTTCATGAAAATAAAGCCAATGCAATCCAGCAATCTTTTCACAGCCAGCCGTTTTCTTCGATAATTAATGCCGGGTTGTTTCTAATGCGTGCTGCCGGCATGTTCCTGACGACAAAGGGCATCCTTACAGCACGTCAGGAAAAAAGTCTCAGTCCCCCAGATGTTCACTCCCAAGAATTGTTTCGGAGTGGGCGATAAGAAAAACGTATTACTGTGCCCGAGACGGGAGTTGAACCCGTACGGCCCTTTCGGACCACAGGATTTTAAGTCCTGCGTGTCTACCAGTTCCACCACCCGGGCAAATTGGGTGTGAGTGTCTGTGTGGATGTGAGTGTGAAATAAGATGAAACAAAATAAAATAAAAAGGTTGGCTTGCGAACTGCAAGTCAACCTTTTATTCACACTAACGCTGACACAGAATTTTGAGCGGGAGACGGGACTCGGACCCGCGACCCTAACCTTGGCAAGGTTATGCTCTACCAGCTGAGCTACTCCCGCTTAAAAAACAAGGAAGCAAATATAATCAATTGACGTTTTTACGGGGAAATTCTTTTGTGATTATCCACGCTCCTTGGTCGCAGTCAGTTTATTTTTCCGCCTCAATCCTTTATATTTGAACTAACCCTCAAACTTTTTAGGTCATGAAAATTTACAAGTCCGCTTTGCTTTCCGCCCTGCTTTTTCTCTCCCTTATTACATTTTCACAACAGCCGTGCGATATCATTTATGTTGCTCCCAACGCACCCAATACTTCCGGCACCCATGATAATCCAACTAATCTGGTAAATGCGATGTCGCTCGTTTCAGGTACGCGCATTTATGTAAGAATGCTGCAGGGAGTTTACAACATCAACTCGGTAGTGAATATCCCGGCTGATAATGTAAAAATTGACGGAGGTTATTTAATTGACCCGCAGGGCAACTGGGTGAAAAGAAGCGATGCCTTTACAGTGGTCAACCTAACGGGCTTTCGCACCGATAATGCGGGGGGTGTGGATGTGGGTCATGCCATTGGATTCAAGGCAGCCAACGTCAATGGCTGGTCGCTGCAAGACCTTACCATTAACGTTTTTCCGCCCGCAGGCACTACCAGCAGCCGCGGACATTCTGTTTACGGTGTACATATTGAAAATTGCAGCAATTACTCCATCAGCCGGTGTATCATCAGCACGGGCAATGCAACCAATGGTCTGAATGGAGCAGCAGTGGGTGGTGTTGGCGGTGCAGGTGGCGGAGGCAATGGCGGCAATGGCAGCGGTCAATCGTCAGGATGTGGCGGTGGTTCAGGACCGGGAGGAAATGGCGCTCAGGGCAATGGAGGGGCATCCGGTGGCATCGGTGGCTCAGGAGTGGGGAACGGTGGATGTAATATTTTCGGATGCGATGCTGGCGGCAATGACGGAAGAAACGGAGGTAACGGCTCGAATGGCGCAAACGGCACGGGCTATGCTCCGGGTGACCGTCCATCGCCAAATACAAATCAAACGTTATACTATGTACCGAATGCGCCTGTCAACGGAGAGAACGGATATGGCGGTGGGGGAGGCGGTGGCGGCAGCGGTGCTGCGTTAGGCACCTGCTGTCTGTGCAGTTGCGGCAGCGGTGATGCCCGCGGTGGCAATGGCGGTGATGGC
>DATLYB010000319.1:0-16180 GCA_035575215.1 Chitinophagales bacterium | reverse complement strand
CGGACGGATTTGATTGCGCGGTTATAGTTGTTGAACGCAATTTCAATAGAGCTGAACAAATCATTTTCATTAAACGGCTTCACGAGGTAGGCATAGGGATTTGCTTTCTTCGCCCGCTCGATAGTAGCTACATCACTATATGCTGTCAGGAAAATAAACGGAATCCCGTAATCTTTATTCACCTTCGTTCCGAGTTCAATTCCATCCTGCTTCCCTTCCAGCGTTATATCAAGAATCAAAAGTTCAGGCGATTCCGCTTCAATCATTTTTAAGGCATCATGATAGCTGCGCACGGGCAGGATGGGGTGATAGCCGATTTGCTTTAGCGCCATTACAAGGCTTTCCGCAATAAGCAGGTCATCTTCCACGATGCCAATATTCAAATGCTTCATTGCACTTTCGGTGTTCGTTGTTCAACTCAAATGTAAAAATAAATTCGCTGCCTTTTGAGTTGGAATACTCCAGAGTGGCACCGATTTGCTGCGAAAGGAGCTTGATAAGCCGCAGCCCGAGGGTGGTCGCATTCTCAAGGGTTTCCATTGATTGCAGCCCCGGACCATTATCCCGGTAACGGAGCTGCACCTTTTTCTGTTTGCCGTTTTTTAATCCGCCATTTTGCGATTGCACTAATTCAATCAGGATTTCGGCAACAGGAGTTTGTGTAAATGCGTATTTGAAAGAGTTGGTCAGCAGTTCATTCAGCATTAACCCCAGCGGAATAGCCGTATCAATCAGGATATAGGTTTCCGGGATATTGAGTTGGATGGCAACTTGTTTGGTTCTGTGCTGGTGCAATGATTTCACCTGCTCCGTCAGGTCTTTTGTAAAAGCGCTTAACTCAACTTTTTCCAGCTCTTCTGTTTGATACAACTTCTGGTGTACAAGCTCGATGGAGCGTACGCGACTCTGGCTTTCGGCAATTGCCTTCTTTGCCTGTTCATCTTTCAACCCTGCGCTCTGCAGCATTAACATACTGGAAATAGTTTGCAGGTTATTTTTTACGCGGTGGTGAATCTCTTTCAGCAGAATTTCTTTTTCATGCAGCAGTCCTTCTTTTTCCCCTAGCATTTTTTCGACAACTTCTTTCTGCTGTGCGATTTCCAGCGTGCGTTGTTTCACAGTTTCTTCAAGTTTCAGATTACGCTCGCGTAGCACCTGCTCTCTTGCTTTGATAAATGAAACGAGCGCACCGATTGCAAACAGCACCGCTGCGATACGGAACCACCACGTGTTCCACCAGGGAGAATTCACCGTGAAGGAAAATGAAACAACAGCGCTTGCGATACCGCTCGCATTAATTGCTCTCGCATAAAAGGTGTATTCGCCCGGGCTGATATTAGAATAGGTGATTGCGTTGTTTCGCACGGGCGCTGACCATTGCTCTTCCTGCCCTTCAAGCTTAAAAGTGTAATGCACTGCCTGCGTGGTGAGCGCCTGGATATCAAATGTCAGATGGTTTTTATTGTAAGGAAGCTCCAAGTCAACAGGAAGCTGCGAGCTATTGTCAAGTGAATCGTTGAATTGTTTCCAATCGGTATGTTGATAGAACAAGCGAATACCTGTGAGCTGAACTTTTGGAGGGATGTTTTTTGGGAAATCTTGTCTGCGGTCAAAAAGCCATAAGCCATCCTGTGTTCCGATTAAAAGAGTGCCATCTTGGATGAACAGAAGCGAACCTGGATTTATTCCGGTTGCATAAAATCCATCCAGTTCGCTGTATGCGTGCGCATGCTGCATGGCACCCTCACCGGAGAAGAAAATTTTTTGAATTCCTGTTTCACTTCCTGCCCACATGCAACATTCATTTTTATCCCATGAAAGCGTGGTGATGTAGTTCGTTTGAAGTCCCTCTTTAGCGGAATAGGTTTTTATCACATTCCCATCATAGCGATAAATGCCCGACTCCCCTGAACCCCAATAAATATTCCCCTCTGCATCTTCCGCGATAGTCCAGACAGCTCTATCCGCTAAATAATGCTCCACGGCTATACTTTGAAAAGCGGTGCCGTCAAACCTGAAAATACCTGCATCTTGGGTGCCTGCCCAAATCGTTCTGTGTGCGTCTTCATACAGCGTCAGGATTTTATCGCTGGCAAATCCGGTTTTTGTGCTGAAGGATTTTTCGGTTTTTTCATTTACCATAAAAATTCCAGAACCATACGTTGCAATCCAGCAATTCCCTTTTGCATCATGGATGACTTTTGTCGGACTTACAATGTGCTCGCCTGCAATGCTTTGATATTTTCTCAGTAACCTGAAATTGTTGCCTGCTTTTTTCAGCACAAAAACGCCTTTCTGTGCGCAGAGCCAGAGATTACCGTTTGCATCAGCAGAAAGCGAAGTAATGTTCATTTGTTCCACTTCTGTGATACCGGTTACGGTTACTTTTTTGAATTGATTTTCCGCTGCCGGTGAAAACAAATATACTCCTTCACCGGTGCCGATGTAATAGAATTTGTCATCGTCAGCAGGATGTATGCAGGTGATGTTTTTGCTTGCTAACCCGTGTTTGTTTGTATAATGCACAAATGCTTCGCTGCTTAACAGGTTTACACCACCCCCCAAGGTGCCTGCCCAAATGTTTCCTTCATAATCACAGAACACGGTCTGTGCGAGATTTACCGATAACCCTTGATGCTCGCTAAATAAATTGAATTCATTTCCGGTGTATTTCAATAATCCGTGGTCAGTGGCAAACCAAAAGTACCCCCGGTTGTCCTGTGCGATTCCTCCTATGAAATCAGCCTGAACAATTTCGGGAAGCGCTGCATGTTGAATTTGCTTTTCGTTTCGAATCACGACCACCCCGCTTCCGATTGACCCAAACCACACAGCATTGCTGTCGTCAACAAGTGCGCAGAAGTAAGCCTTTCCCGCTACCGAGGCAGAATCTGCATAGTTTGTGAATTTTCCGTCCCGATACTTTACAATTCCGTTTACCAATCCAAACCAATAATTTCCCTGCTTATCCTGCGTGACGTAATAAGATTCATTCGTGTGCAATCCGTTTTCAATGGTAATCGAATCGAATACCGTTCCATTGAAAATGCGGATTCCGTTTTCTTGTGTGGCAAACCAAATAAGATTTTGCATATCGGCATGAATGCTGTACACTACTCCATCGGTTAATCCTTCTTTCGAGGTGTAGTTTAGGAAAGCGGTTCCGTTGAATCGTGATGCCCCGGCAGCTGTGCCAATCCAGATGTTTCCCGATGCGTCTTCCGTGATATAGGTGACATCATTATTGATCAGCCCATCAGCTTTCGTAAAATTTTTAAACTCTTTGCCGTTAAAGCGGCTCGCCCCTCCACCCTGCGTGGCAAACCAGATATAGCCTTTGCTGTCCTGGAAAATGTGGTTGACGCTGGAACTTCCCAACCCGTCAGCTACCGTGTAATTTCTGAAACTGTATTGCTGGGCGTGAGAATGAAATCCGCAGTGCAGAAAAATAAGAAGGAAAGGAATTTTTTTTAGCGAGGCGGTCAACAGCGCAAAGAAAAAAAACCTTGGCGAGCTTTTTGACTTTGCGTGAAACATAATTTACCTGATAAACACTTTCCGTTTCACACGTCCGACATTTGTTTCGATAGAAAGAAAATATACTCCTTTCGCTAACGCACCTGCATCAATGATTTTTTCACCGGCATAATTCCACTTTACCCGTTCTTCGCTCCAGATCGGTTGTCCGAGCATATTCAGTAATCGCAACTGCTGGATGTTTTCAGGAAACGAGCAGCGAAGAGTAATAATTCTTTCAGTTGGGTTCGGATAAATTTGAAAACCAGCATGTACCGGACTGATGCCAATATTCGTATCTGTTTTTTTAGAGCCTCTGATGTTAGAACGGGTTGTATTCACCGTGCCGCGCTGCGGGGTGCAGGATATCATCCAGTTCACATCCACCACATACTGTGCATCAGGAAAAGAAAAGTAATTGACGTCTGTAAACGTGGAATTGGTCCCTGGCACTAAACCGATGGTTTGAAAATTTCCGGTATTCTGATCATCCCTGTTTACATTGAAGGAGATAACCGGGTTGGGTGAATTTTCAATCTGGTAAAAGGTCCATTGAAAATTTCCACTTCCGAGATTTTGCAGGTGGATTGTGTTGTGAAAAAGGCTCAGCTCCGATTCCACACCACACGTGTCGAGCACGGACATCTTGTAGCGATAGGAAGTGGTGTTTGGGTCTGCACCGTAATCATGAAATTCACTTAATGAGTCGCGTTGGAAGGCAGCAATTTTTGTATAAATACCTGTGGTCGCTTCGCGGTAAATGAAAAAACTATCAATGAGCGACCTATCAGCGGGCTTTTCCCAAATCAAGACATTGTGCGTACTGGAATCATCCACGGTCACAAGGCAAATTGGAATAGGAGGCGGCTGTATACGGTTAATATTTTTTGTTTGCGGGTTGCTATATCCGCAGCTATCGCTGAAAGCCTGCACAGAAACCATTCCTCCTTGTCCATTAGAAATAACGGTGATGGAGTTGGAAGTGGAATCGGCACTGAACGCCCAGCCTGCAGGCAGCGACCACCGGTAGCTGTCAGCCGTTGAATCAGGTGCAACGGAATAATACAATACTTCACCCGGGCACAAGGTGGAATCGGAACCCGTGATAGGACCCGGTGATGGGGTGAGGCAATTATACAGCCGGGCGATGAGTTTCCGGTAGGTGACGTCATAATGATCGAAAAGTCCGGCAATCAAAATCTTGCCGTCACGCTGAACTGCAATATCATACACTCTTTTTTCCGGACCTTGCCCTGTTCTGAAAGTGGTGTCTATCGCTCCATCAGGATGCAGCTTCACCAGGTATTGGATGGCAGTGCCGCCATACGAAGTGAAACTGCCTGCCACCAGCACTTTATCATCGCTCAAAACTTCTATATCATAAATGTGGTCATTGGCTCCCGGCATGCACTGGAACCATCCGTCAAGATCGCCATTGGCATTGAGACGGGCTATTCTGCCACAGCTCTGAAAATTAAAGAAGTCGAAATTCCCACCGATAAATACTTTGCCGTCCCCGCGGAGGGCAAGAGCATATAAAGCTTTGTGAGCTCCCAGTTTTGGAACGAAACTCGTATCACGCGAGCCATCAGGATTTACCCGCGCCACCCTCCAGCAGTTGGTGCCATAAAGGGGCAGGCTTATCGTGTCATAAGAGGTGAAGTCACCGGCAATTAAAATTTTACCATCATTCTGCAGTTCTATATCTTCTACGGTGCTGCTGGCGCCATTGACGGTGTTGAAGCTCAGGTCATAGCTTCCGTCAGCATTCAGCCTCGCCAGGCGCTTGCACGTCACCCCATTATAGGCGGTAAACCATCCGCCCGCCAATATCTTTCCATCAGGCTGCACTTGCAGCGTCAGCACCCTCGCGTTAAATCCCGTGCCAATGTGAAAGGTGGTGTCCAGCGAGCCATCTGCATTGAGCCGGCAGATATTGTTGAACGGCATTCCTTCATAGCTGCTGAATTCCCCGCCCAGTATGATTTTGCCATCGCTTTGCAGGGCTATGTCCAGAATCATATAATCAGGTCCGGTGGCATGAAAAGTGGTGTCTAAGGAGCCATTTTTATTGAGCCGCACCAGCCGGGTGAATATCGTATCATTATTATAAACATAATAGTAGAACGCTCCAGAAGTCAATATTTTTCCATCGGGCTGAATTTCCATGTCCGTGATGAAATTATCAGGGCCTGCCGTGCCGGGGTCAAAAGTCAAATCAACCGCTCCCGGTTGGGCCGAGGTAAGCAGGTGAGCGCAAAGTATCAGCGTGACGAAACAGAATTTCTTCATTGCAGTGGTGAAATGCAGGCTGCCAGAAAAATAATAATTAGTTATGAAAGGATGTAGAAAAAAACGGGAGAAGTAATCCCGTTTGAATAAAATCACGGTTTTCCGGTAGAAGTTTTACGCAAAGGCGCGGAGAAAAGAGTGACGAACGGTTCGATGAAATAATGAGCCGCTCCGCTCCCGCTGCGCGAAAAAATATCCGGAACAATATAAACTCCACAGCAGAGTTTCTATCTTTGATCTTCTACTTATGAAAAAGAAAGCGCCACCGAAAAAGAAAATCAAAGTAAAACTGCTCAAACAACTTCCCAAAAAGTTAGGCGATGACGCGTATGCTTACACTGCTGCGCTGCTGGAAGATGTCAACTCCAACTTCCGCGTATTTGCCGAGAACCAGAGCATCCTTAGCGATAAAGTAGATGGACTTACTTATGAAATGGGAATTGTGAAGGAAGAAATATCCGGAATTAAAATCAGTCAGGAACTGATGAAGGAAGACATCACCGCAATGAAGGGTGACATCACCGTAATGAAGGATGACATCACCGTAATGAAGGAAGACATCACCGTAATGAAGGGTGACATCACCGCAATGAAGGGTGACATCTCCAAGTTGGATGCCCGGCAAACCCGAATGGAAAAAGACATCACCGAAATCAAGCACGAACTAAAATCCATCCGCAGCGAAATGACTGAATTGAGGATGCTCCTCTCTCAGAAAGCCGACATCGAACGCTTCAACCGCCTTGAAGAAAGGGTGGCTCGAATCGAGCGGGAACTCCAGTCACGGCAGTAACTATCTTCGTTCGTCCTTCAAACTATCTGTAAGCATAACAATTCCATTTTTACTTGCAGCTAATAGCTTGCGGCTTGCAGCTATCTTTCCGTGCAATTCAACAAATTCCTCACGCTTCTCAACAAATTTCCGGCACTTCACAACATTTATTTGCCGGCTCGCATCCTACAATATTGCTTTGAATAAAATTCCCTGTTTTCGGGTATTGTGAAAAATTAACGAAATATGAAAATTAGCATACACAATACAAGGCAATGGTCAGCCGGCAATACACAGAGCGAACACCCGGAAAAACCGGAAACATCAACGAAAAAAAACTGGCAATTATCAAAGCGCGAACTCGAAGTGCTGAACCTGGTCGCAAAAGGATTAACGGCCAGCGAAGTAGCAGAACAACTTTACTTGAGCCTTGACACGGTGGAAACGCATAAAAAAAACATCGTTAGAAAATTAGAAGCAAAAAATTCAATTGAGGCTGTAGTAAAAGCTGTCAAGATGCGTCTTATTTAATTCAGGCACATGAACCACATCGTCCCATCACTTCTCGCTGCGCACTTAGGAAGGTTAATACCTGCCCGAACAAAGAGGTTTTGGCCATATACCGCTTCATCATTATGCTGGCAGCGGCTGATACCGGCTAACAAATCCTGTTTATCTGCGCTTGGTGGTGGGGAAAATAAAATTGAGCTCTTATCACATAAAACAGCGATTGCCGAAAAGCTGGGAGAGAGTAGGCAACTCTTAAAAAAATAGCAATGAGAAATCGTATCAGATTTTTGTTTTGCATTTACGCATCAGCAGCAGCTTTATCAATTTCGGGATGCTACCCCATTGGAGAGGGCGGAGCGGTGTTTTTTATGTGCTCCGACTGTGTGGCGCCTGAATTGATTTACATATACGTTGATGGTGAAAAAATAGGGGAGATTGATCAAAAGTATTCAGTTTACTGTGGTCAAACTTGTAGAAAAAGTGACTCTCCAACATTTACAGGGGAGGATGGCGAGCATATTTACACTGTGAAAAATGCTTCTGGTAGTGTTCTTGCCGAAGAAACATTTACAATTAACAAGCGCAAATGCTCTGAAATAGTCATAAAGCCTCAGGGTTGTATTTCAGCATCAGGAGGAGGTGGTGGCAATTGCAGCTATACTACTTATACATTCAGCGGGGCATTAGGTTGTAACGCTGGCGATGTTAGGGTTGGAACAAATAATTGTTGTGATGCTTCAACGCCTTACTGGTGTCCAAATGATAACAGTTGCCATGCCACCTGTAATGAAGCCGCAGCACATTGCAATGGTTCAGTGATTTTGGGGACTTCTACTCCGATAAACGTGGGTAATTGTAATTATACAACTTATACAGGCAGCGGTAACTGTAGTTCAGGAAATGTCCTTGTTGCATCAGGCGTATGTTGCCCTTCATCAACTCCTTACTATTGTTCCAATACCAATAAATGCTATGCAACATGCAGCGCTGCCGCTGCTAACTGCAGTGGGAATGTAAAGTTTGGGAATAGCTCTGGCAGTGGTAATAGTTGTAGTTTCTCAACATGGCGCACATTTTTATCGGTTGTCAGCACAACCCGCGACCCATTAGGAATTGGAAATAATAATGAATTGGAAGTTGTTGTCAGGAACAATTCAAATGAGGATATGGATATTAGAATATGCCTTCATACCATTGATGGCGACTGGGATTGCGGGTTAGAGTACTGCATTAGTCCCGGTGGAACGGCTGACTATATGAAATTTACAAGTGTTTATACCGATTTGTATCAATACTATGGACGCCCCTGTGGTAATAATTGCCAGTTTCCTGATCCGGGGTAATATATCCAAGGTAGTAAAGCGCACAGGATTGCTGTGAGTTTTAAAAAAAATCTTACAAAAACAGACGTATGAAAACAAAAATTTTCTTGCTGATTTTAGCAACATTTTTAATCAACTTTTCAGGTTGTAATAAAGATGATGAATACCCTCCGGTCACCAAGGTAATGTTTTGGAGCAGGGATCCGGGCGACCCTGTTGAGGTATCAGTTGATGGAATTAATTACGGAACAATTACCATTTATTATTCAAATTATACTGGCAATAATTATCCCCCATGTGGTAGTAATGGAACAGTTAACGTGACATTGAGCGTAGGAAGTCATTCGGTTTATGCAACTTCTGGTTCGGGTTTTGTAAATGCGACAATTGAAGTACCATCACTTCCCGAAGGAGCTTGTTATCCAGTCAGAATTAATTAAAAACTAAAAAATGGAAATTATGAAGCAATCAATCTTAATCTGGCTATGTTTAGTCATCTTTTTTGCAGGATGTAAAAAGGACCCCGAAGAAGGCGATAACAATAACAATACGGGAAATAATTCCTTTACACCTGCATATATTGCCCCAACTGAGCCGGGAATTTTGCAGGTATCAGCAAGTCAAATAATCATACATCAGAGCGAATCGGTAACGGTTACCTGCAAGTTATTTAATTCTGATGGCAGCCTTGCAGTGAATCAGCCGGTTTTTCAATGGAGCAGCAACCAAATCGAGGCTGCTACTGTTAATGCAGGCGTTATTGTGGCGCAGGGCATAGGTAATGCATTAATCAGTGTTACAGACGGCTCACATGGCTTTGCTTATGTGAATGTGAATGTGGTTGCAGATTCCATAAATATTCCTGCTGGGGCAGCGAACATAACATTTGACCCTCCGGTAATTACGTTGCTGAAAAACCAATCTGCCAACTTCGACTATACTCTAAGTGATTTAAGCGGAAATACTATTGCCGGAACTCCAGATTTTCAAGTATCGCCTTCGGGCAGTGGCATCTCATTTTCAGGCAGCATAATGAATGCAGGAAATCAAACAGGCTCTTTTAAAGTTGACGCTTCGGTTAATGGAGATTCATTAAATGGCTCACTATTTCTTGATGTATTGGATACCGGCTATAATTATGTTTTGGATACAAACTGGAGGGTCACTCGCATAGAATTAGTGAATTACCCAAAGATTTTCTGGAAGTATGATAAGGTTGCTATTCCTTTGAGAATAAGCATTTTTGAATCGCGCATGACTCAATCATGGCAGATATTGAGAAAAGTTTATCAAACCTCTCCTGATGCAATTATTATTGACCATCCAGAAGTGATTTCAGTTAATGGCGATGGACAATTGATATCACAGGTTCCGGGGTCAACTAAAATAACCGTTACCTACCAAGAATTATCTTGGTGGTGGAATGCATTTGTGGCATTTGACTTTACAGGAAATTGGGGCGGAGAACGCGATGGTCATCAATTTAATTTTTGCTTAACCACAAAGCCTGATGAAATAAATTATGGCAGAGGTGGAACCTCATGGTTTTCATTCCTTGAGCAATTTGCGCAACAAAATTGGTTAACATGTGATTTGCTAATAGATACTTGTAAAAGAACAAATCTCCAGAATTATAGCGATTACTTTGATATTATTGAAAATACCGGACAGTTAGAGCAAGGAGCAAATATTACCGAATTTTCTTTTCAATACCCTAATAATTGCATTAACTATCCTGGTGGTGCATCAGGAAACGTGCTCTATGGAGATAAAGATCATATGAGATTAATATGGGGGAGCAGTTTAACCGATTATGTTTTGCTTACCAGAGGCACAGGAGATTGCTCGAGTTCAGTTTTAACATTAGAACAAGCTCTCGTTGGAGGTGGTGGAAAACGGTGGTATCCCAACGCCTGTATTCGTAATGATATTATCGATGTAAGCTGGTTTCAATTCAACTCGGACCATACCCTGATAGCTTTTGATGGCACCGACATCTACAATTCAACTTGGGTAATCGCTGACTCACTCGGTCAGAATAACTGGATTTTTTTTGATGATGAACTGGACGGATTAGGCAATCATGTAAGTTACTACGACAGCGACTCAATTATTATTGATTCTTATCTTGACGTTGGACCCCCGGTAATAACAATACCTTGTACCGGAATCTGGACTTCTCAATAATTAAGCTAATGGATTCCCAACATAATTAACACAACATAAATAAACCATGCCATGAAAAAAAATCTCGTTTTCTCACTTTTTATTTTCGCTGCATTTTGTGCGCAATCCCAATTGTCATCCAGCCAATGGATAAAATTATCCTGCGGATACAATCATAATCTTGCCATTCAATCAGATGGCACCCTATGGGCTTGGGGAGCAAATGGCGATGGTCAATTGGGTATCGGCACTACCAATACCAGCCTGAACGCAACTCAGGTCGGCAACGCAAATGATTGGAAAGAAATCACAGCAGGATTATATTTTTCGTTAGCTATCAAAACAGATGGTACCTTATGGGGTTGGGGCAATAATAGCTATGGGCAGTTAGGAGATGGAACTACAGCAGATAAGCTAAGCCCGATTCAAATCGGCAATGCCACTAATTGGGAAAGTATTGCAGCAGGGAGGGGACATGTTCTTGCTATCAAAACTGACGGTACGCTCTGGAGTTGGGGGCATAACAATTTTGGTGAATTAGGTGACGGCAGTACTGATGAGAAACATAGCCCGGCACAAGTAGGAACAGCAGACAATTGGGAAAAAGTTACCGCAAACGGACCAGTAGGTGAAGCACGCAGTTTGGCATTACGCACTGATGGCACCCTGTGGGCGTGGGGCTATAACGGGCATGGCGAATTAGGAGATGGGACAACGGATGGCAGGTTAAGCCCCGTGCAGATTGGCAATTCAAATGACTGGATTGATATTAAAGCAGGAGGCGCTCATACGCTTGCATTGCGGGCTAATGGCACCCTGTGGGCATGGGGAGCTAACGCATCCGGAGCTTTGGGAATAGGAAACACCAATGAGCAACACAGTCCCGTGCAGGTGGGCAATGATAATGATTGGAGCAGTATTGCAGGAGGCTCATTTCATAGTATAGCAAACAAATCGGACGGTACCCTGTGGGCATGGGGTGACAATGAATATGGACAGTTGGGTGATGGAACCCAGACTGACAAGATGAGTCCTGTGCTGATTTCTACTACAACAGATATAAATTCGGTTGCAGCAGGCAATCACCACTCCGGCATTATTAAAACTGACCAAACCATCTGCCTGTCGGGTGAAAACACATATGGACAATTAGGAAATGGAACTACAAGCAGCAGCTTCATTTTTGACTGTAGCCTGCCGATTGGAATTGCCGGAAGTGATATTCGGCTTGATTGGAACATTTATCCCCAGCCGGCAGAAGATTATCTGAATCTCTCCTTTGATAAGGAAGTTAATAAATTGCAATACAAGGTTTATGATATGATGGGCAATATAGTTTCAGAAAATGTAATTTTTGGGGAAAGTTATTTCATAGATGTGGGCAGTTACAAATCTGGAGTATATTTTTTATGGGTGAATGATGAAAAGGGATATGGTGTCAAGGAATTTATTAAGCTCTGATTGATCCATAAACAATGGTTTACTTATCAATTCATGGAATAATGGCGCATGCGAATCGGTAACATTGGATGATGATGCCGATGATGCATTTGAATTAAAATTCAAAGTTGCTGGTGCACTCAGAATTTCAACCGAAATAAAAATCGGGTTCCGAAATCACCGCCAGCGAAGCATATACGTATAATCTCGATTTGCTTGCGACTATGGCAACGTGAAAGTTGGGGAAGGTTCTTCTCTCATCGCGCAACACCCGACTCACAATACCGGTTTCTCAATACAGACCAACCCATCCGGCAATTCCACTTATTTCACGTTTATTACTTCACAGGATGAATCCGTAAGCAATGAAATAATGGATGTGTTCGGCAGGTGCCCATTCCGCTCAAACTGACCCACCCATTCCGGAGCAAATTGACCCGGGGAGCAAGCTGACCCACCCCCAGAGGTGCAAATTCCGGACTAAACTGACCCACCCCGTTATTCGGATTTGATGCCGATCTGCCGACAAGAAGGCAAAACTTTTCCCGGTTTGATTGGGAAAAGCCGTTCGCTTTGGGCGTCAAAAACCCATGGCAGCAAAACCAAAAACGATGCATCAGATCAGAATCATCGAGCTTCACCGGCAGGGCAAAAGCATCCGGCAGATTGTGAAGCTGACGGGCGTGGCGCGCAATACGGTTGCGTGAGTATCAGCGCAAAATCAGCAGTTGCAACATTCCACCGAAGCAGTTGCTGACACTGGCTGACTACGCCTGTATCAGCCGGGCTGAAAACGTGCTCATCAGCGGAGCCACCGGTTCCGGTAAAAGTTTCCTTACCTGCGCCCTCGGTCATCAGGCGTGTGTGATGGTCTTCAAAACTCTGTATCTGAACATGAATCGCTTTGCCGAGAAAATCATGCTCTCGAAGCTGGACGACTCCTTCATCAAGCTGCTCAATCAAATCGAAAAGGTGAGCCTGCTGATACTGGATGACTTCGGGCTGACACCGCTGGATCAGCACACCCGGCTGGCGCTGCTGCAAGTCCTCGAAGACCGCTACTGCAAAAAATCCGTCATTATCGCCTCGCAACTGCCGGTGAGCAAATGGTATGAATGCATTGCCGAACCGACCTTAGCCGATGCCATCATGGACCGATTGCTGGCAAACGCGCATCGCTTTGAGTTGAAGGGAGAGTCTATGAGAACAGGCGCTGTGGCGGTGTTCCCCGAGCGCAGCCACGCATTAGCCACCATGCGCAACTCGGCAATGAAGGCGATGATGGGATGATGCGAGGCGTCCGCGCTTGTTCGGATTGTATCCTTTCAAACTTCCTTCCTGCTCTCCATACCGCGTCATCACCGTGGAATCAAAATCCAGCGTGATGCTTTACAACTGCAACTCCGCTAAAAACCAATCCATGATTTTTGGAAACACCGCGTTGTTCCGCTTCCAACTGAATTTTTTGAAGAACCGTCCGAACGTCACATGGCTCGGTATCTTCTCCCATCCGAATATCTTCTTGAGCGTTTCATCAAAACGGATATGTTCAATCTGCAAAAACTTGCATGCTCCGCACCATACCGATACCAGAAACTTTGTATCACCACCATCGGATCATATCCGTTGGGCGAGGCGTTCTCCGGAATGTCACATTGCTGAATTTGCGATAAGATTCCTGTGCGCTCCAGCAACTCTTTCATCACCACCAAGCCTCCGAAAGGTGTCACCGGTTTATCACTGTACTGAATTTCAAAGCCGTTGAATTTCATGGTAAGTTTTTCTTACAATCTTAATACCCTCGCTGCTACTTGCGTCTATAGGATTTCAACTACTTTTGGATATATTGAACTGAAAAATTCGGGTTTATTGAAACATGGACGCCCGGCTAATAAAGAGTTTGCGTCCATAGGGAAGTTGGATATGATTTACTTAGTAGGCGATTTTTTGAGGAAGCCCCAGTAAAAGAACCAACTTTCCACTTCAAACTATCTATCCTTTGCCCTTTGCAATTTGCCTTTTATCTTAGCAGGGGTATGTCACCAAAAATTGCTGTTTTTCCCGGCTCGTTTGATCCTATCACGAAGGGACACGTCAATATCGTTGAGCGCGCACTTCCGCTGTTTGACAAAATCATCATCGCCATCGGAAACAATTCGACAAAGAAATATGCCTTCCCTTTTGAGAAGCGTGAGAAATGGATTAAAGATATTTTCTGTAAATATAACAACATCGAGGTGATGGCTTATCAGGGATTGACGGTAAATTTCACACGCAAAGTGAAAGCCACTTACCTTGTGCGGGGCATCCGCAACAGCAGCGATTTCGAATATGAAAAAACAATTGCGCAACTCAACAAGTCAATGGCACCTGAGCTGGAAACCATTTGCATCCTCAGCGACCCCGAACACGCACATATCAGCTCAACAATTGTGAGAGAAATAGTGCTTAACGGGGGTGACCCGAGTATTTTTCTGCCCCCCCAAGTAAAGCTGTAAATATGGTTGAATAACCGGTTTTCCTCCACTGCCTGTTGGGATGTGGAAAACTGGCATCATTTGAAATCATCAATGTTTATAAAGCTGATAAAGATGTGCATAACAACCAAAATACTGTGCACAAACAAAGAAAATAAAGTGCAAAAGTTGTCTATAAAAAACAGCCCAAAAACTTGACATCGGGTATAGCATTAGCATATCTTTGTTGCTACCAAGTGAGGGAATAAGGCAGACCAAGAAGAATAAGTAATCGCAAGAGAACTTAGGATTCAAGGTCAGGTTTCGTGAAAAAAGCCGGAAAAAGAAAGCGTTCTTTAAGCATTGGGAAGCGTCAGTGAAATCAGACGTCCCTCGTTAGCTGACTTCGCCCTTCGGGGTAACACACCCAATCTTATTTACCGGAAACCTCCGGGAATCCGGAAGATGCTTCATCCGGCAGTGGCAAAGGTAGTTTTGTGAAAGCAGAATTAATAAATCCGCGAAAGCGGACTTTAAGCCACACGCCATTCGGCAAGTGCCGCAAGGCAATCCGGCAGGCGGTAAACGAAATCAGATTTATTGGGTTATGTTTGAAAGGATGTAAGCCAATAATGAAGCTAAGGTACTTGGCGCTATGCGGGAACTACGGTTCTTGTGTAGTGTGAAACGGGAATCATTTCGCAAGAAGTGATTCCCGTTTCTGTTTTTTAGGAGTCCCTACCGCAGTAAATTCTCAGGTGACCGGTTTTTTCGTTAAGAAGGTCCCTCGAATCATTTGCTTACATTGACTTCGTATTTTATCTATAAAAAATAGACCTGTTAGTAACCCCTGCCCTTTTCACTTCCATCTTTTCCTAAATTGCCCGCCCGTAACCTTATTCTAAAAGCGGGTCATGCAAGAGCAGGTTGGAAAAGCGCCACGCAAAAGGTCAAAGCCTTCATACATCTATTCCATCATCAGCATCACGCTGGTGCTGTTCATGCTTGGCATCCTGGGACACGTGCTGCTGTTTTCGCAGAAACTGTCAGAATATTTCCGCGAGAGCATCGAAATTTCCATCATCCTCAAAGACGGGCTGAGTGAGGCAGATATCTTCCAATTCCAGAAAAAACTTGAGAAGAAGCCCTATATCAAATCCACCAAATACATCTCAAAGGAGGATGCTGCAAAAATTCTTGCCGAAGATTTCGGGGAGGACCTTTCTATTCTCGGATACAACCCGCTCTATGCATCCATCAACTTTCACCTTCGCTCGGAATATGCCAACTCCGACAGCCTTGCCGCCATCGAAGCGGAACTGAAAGAACTGCCGCAAGTAAGCGAAATCTATTATTTCAAGGCTATTGTTGACCTGATTAACCAGAATATCCGCAAGGTGACGCTCATTCTGGCGGGCATCTCTGCAATGCTGATTTTGATTGCGATTACCCTCATTGACAACACCATCAGACTGGCAATGTATTCCAACCGCTTCCTCATCAAGAGCATGCAGCTGGTGGGCGCCACACGGTGGTTTATCATCAAGCCTTTCATGGGACGCAGCCTGCTTAACGGGTTCATCAGCGGGGTGCTCGCGGTAACAATGCTGATAGGTTTGCTATATTATGCACAACTCCAACTGCCCACGCTGATTGTATCCTCTGATGATTTATTTAACTTTGCCGTCATCTTCGTTTCAATCATC
>DATLYB010000318.1:0-7148 GCA_035575215.1 Chitinophagales bacterium | reverse complement strand
AACTTGTCAACAAGGTATCGGCAACATGAGCGTGAATCAACGAAAAAAACGGAATTTTCCGGGAAGTTCGTTGTGTGGAAAAAATCATTTCAGGTTGGTTAGCGGAAACCAAAAATAAGCCATATATTTTGAAATGACTTTTTTTTCTTTTTAATTGCGGGCGGAAGATAAATGGGTTTAATCAAAAATGCCGATGGGTAAGAAAAGAACAAAGCAAGGAGACGCCAGGAGGCCAAAAAAGGCGACTGCAAAAAAAACGGTGAAGAAAGCCGTTGCAAAAAAGAAGGCTATGAAAAAGCCTTCACCGAAGAAGGTGAAAAAAATCCCTTCTCCAATAAAGAAAAAAGTTCCTTTAAAAAGAGCACCGGTTGCACAAGCTAAAGCAGGGAAGGGCAAAGCCATGGCTTCCAAGTCAGGAAAACAAAAAGGTGCTGCATCATCTCCTTCCCCGCAGCCTGTGGTGCAGGAACAAAAGCCCAAAGGAAGTCCCACGCAGTTGAGCATGGCGCTGGAAGAAAAGGAAACCAAGCCCGTTTTCATCAGGCCGCGCATTACCCGCTCAAAAAGCGGTAATCTTTCCTTTCAACTGGAGTACACCATCCGCTCATCCCCGGCTATTCTCTATGAGTTTCTGACTACCCCGTCAGGTCTTGCGCAATGGTTTGCCGACAGTGTGGATATCACTGACCATCACTGCCGGTTTGTATGGGAGGGCGTGGAAGAATATGCCACCATCATCGATTCGATTCCGGATGAATACATCCGCTACCGCTGGGACAACAGCGATGAAGACGAATACTTTGAATTCCGCATTACTAAAAATGAAATAACGGGAGACACCATCCTCACCATCACCGATTTTGCTTCCGAGAGTGAATTAAATGACCAAAAGATGCTTTGGGACAGTCAGGTGAAAACGCTTATTCAGCAGATTGGGGGATAGTTGGATGTTGGGTTGAATTAACCGGTATGCAATATCCTCACCTAAGTGAATTTTATTTCATTTCTCCTTGAACATCAGCGTGAGCGGCACGCCTTTGAAATCGAACTTTTGCCGGAGGGTGTTCTCCAGATAGTTACGGTAAGGCTCTTTAATGTATTTGGGATGGCTGCAGAAAAAAGCGAATGTCTGCCCGCGGGCGCCTACTTGCGTGGCATATTTGATTTTCACCAGCTTCCCCCTGATTGCCGGAGGCGGATAATGCTGCACGGCTTCCTTCACCGCCTCGTTCAATTCAGAAGTAGGTATTTTCTGATGCATCCTTTTATAAACCTCCAGAGCGGTTTCGATAATCCGGAATATCCTTTGCTTTGTCTTTGCTGAAATAAAAATTACGGGCACATCCGTGAAGGGAGCGATGCGTGATTTGATTTCATTTTCAAATTCTTCGGCAGTTTTGGAATGTTTCTCTTCAATCAAATCCCATTTGTTCACCGCGATGACGATGCCCTTTCTTTTTTTGGCAGCCGTACTGAATATCTTCAGGTCTTGCGCTTCAATGCCTTCGGTGGCGTCAATCATCAGCACGCACACATCGGATTCATCAATGGCTTTGAGGGCGCGGATGACTGCATAGAACTCAATGCTCTCTTTCACTTTGTCCTGCTTGCGGATGCCTGCGGTGTCAATCAGCAGCAGGTCTTTATTGAACAGATTGTAGCGCGTGTGGATGGAATCGCGCGTGGTGCCCGCTATTTCGGTAACGATGTTTCTGGGCTCGCCCGCCAGGGCATTCAGCAGGGATGACTTGCCCACGTTGGGCTGCCCGATGATGGCAATGCGCGGGATGCGGGGGTCTTTTACTTCTTCCTCTTTTTCGGGGATGCGCTCGGTGATGGCGTCAAGCAGTTCACCCGTGCCGCTGCCGCTGATGGATGACACGTTGTAGTATTCCGTGAAGCCGAGGCTGTAAAACTCGTTGGCGTCATACTGACGTTCGAGGTTGTCCACCTTGTTTACCACTACCAGCACTTCTTTTTTGGATTTGCGCAGCATCTTGGCGATATCCAGTTCCAGTTCGGTAATGCCCGTTTTCACATCAACCAGGAACAAAATCAGGGAGGACTCCTCAATGGCAATCTGCACCTGTTCGCGGATTTCTTTTTCGAAAACGTCATCCGAATGGGCGACAAATCCGCCCGTATCAATGAGGTTGAAATCTTTACCTGCCCAATGCACCATGCCGTATTGCCTGTCGCGCGTCACTCCGCTTCTGTCGTCAACAATGGCTTGTCGTTCGCCTATGAGGCGGTTAAACAGTGTTGACTTGCCCACGTTGGGGCGTCCTACAATGGCAACAGTGAACCCCATGTTAAGACTGAATTGGATTACGAAATTACGATTGAAACCCAATTCACTTTTTGGACTATGGACTCTCTTCCATCATCCCCGGATGCCGCTTTTGGGTTTTCTTCACTGCCTCTTCATGGCGCCATTCCTCAATCTTACGGGTATTTCCTGACAGTAGTATTTTCGGCACTTTGTGTCCGCGGAAATCTTCGGGGCGTGTGTAAACGGGTGGGGCTAAAAGGTTATCCTGAAAAGAATCAGACAGGGCTGAGGTTTCGTCACTCAGCACACCGGGAATCAATCTGCCGATGGCGTCCACCAACACGGCTGCCGGCAGTTCGCCCCCGGAGAGAACGTACGGTCCGATTGAAATTTCTCTGGTGATGAAAATATCGCGGATACGCTGGTCAACACCCTTGTAATGCCCGCACAGCAGCATGATGTTATTCAGCAATGAAAGCTTGTTGCACAGCTTCTGGTTCAGAAGTTCGCCATCCGGAGTGAGAAAAATCACCTCATCATACGTACGTTCGGCTTGCAGCGCCTCAATGCAATTTGCCACCGGCTCCACCATCATCACCATTCCTGCGCCTCCGCCATATTGATAATCATCCACCTGCCTGTGTTTGTAAGGCGTATAGTCACGGATGTCGTGGAGATGAATTTCAAGCAATCCCTTCTGCCTGGCCCGTTTCAGGATTGAATGGCTGAAAGGACTTTCGAGCATCTGGGGGAAAATCGTGAGGATGTCAATGCGCATGAAACGTCTTGTTATTTGTCGTTTATGTTCGTTGTTATAAATTCCAATTACAAATTGAATAGATGAACATCAAACCGCACTAAATTCCTAAATTCTTCCTTTCTTTGAAATTCGAAATCTTTCAACACTCCCGCAATTTATATGTTCAAACGCCTCTTTGTAACGCTGAAATGTCTTGCCCTGTTCACGCTTGTCAGTTCAGCTTCGGCTGCAGCGGCTGCCGCCCAGACCGTTTCCGGCATGGTGAAAGATGAGAAGGGCGAACCGCTGTTTGCAGCTTCCGTCATCGTTAAAGGTACTTCCATAGGTGCGCAAACTGATTTTGAAGGTGAATTTGAATTCAACGCCAGGCAAGACCCTCCGTTCACGCTGGTGATTACTTATCTTGGGTATCAGACAAAAGAATTTGATGTCACTGCCTCCAACATTAAGCAGAAGCTCACGATTGTCATGCAAAGCGCAGCGGTGGAGGTGAAGGGGGTGGAGGTGAAAGACCTGCGCATTACCGAAAGGCAGAAAGAATCACCTCTCACAATTGAATCTATGGGGCTGGCAGCCATCAAGCAGACTCCCGCTGCCGATTTTTACACAGGGCTGGGCACGCTGAAAGGTGTTGACCTCACCACCGCCAGTCTCGGCTTTGTGATTATCAACACGCGGGGGTTCAACAGCACGCGCCCCGTGCGCTCGCTGCAATTGGTGGACGGGGCTGACAATCAGGCACCGGGATTGAATTTTTCATTGGGAAATTTTGCAGGCTCCCCGGAGTTGGATATTCAGAAAGTGGATTTGATTGTGGGAGCAAGTTCAGCCTTATATGGTCCGAATGCGTTTAACGGAGTGATTAATATGTCCACCAAGAGTCCCTTTCTGCACAAGGGGCTGATGATTTTTGTCAAAGGAGCAGAGCGAAAACTGTTTGAAACGGGGGTGCGGTACGCGCGTGTAATCGCCAACGAAGCTGAGGAGGATAAATTCGCTTTCAAAATCAACTTCTCGTATCTGCGTGCTGACGATTGGGAAGCCACCAATCTTGATTCCGCTTCACAATCGCAGGTGGATGTCACCAACCCAGGAGGCTATGATGCGGTGAACCGCTATGGTGATGAAAACCTGACCGACCAGACCAACAACTTTAACAGCAAATACGGACGGAGAAATTATCCCGGGCTGGGAATTTTTTACCGTACCGGATATGAAGAAAAATACCTGGTTGATTACGACACGCGGAATTTTAAAACAGGCGCCTCCCTGCACTACCGCATCAATAAAGATATCGAACTGATTACCGGCTACAATTTCGGTACGGGCACAACCGTCTATCAGGGGGAAAACCGCTACAGCCTGAAAGGCTTGAAATTCCACCAGGTGCGGCTGGAGATGCAGCAACCCAACAGATTTTATGTGCGAGCTTACAGCACGATGGAAGATGCAGGCGACACATATGATGCAGTGTTCACCGCTTTCAAGCTGCAGGATTATGCGAAAGATAATATTGACTGGAGTAATGATTACAGCACCTATTGGATTCGCTACATCCGCCCAAGGGTGAAGTCGCTGCCGGGCTATCCGCAGGACGGACCCTGGTGGTTTGACCAAAGCCTGACGGAAGACGGCTCGATGACTGTTTCCGATTCCGTTTACCGGGCGGCTGCCCTGGTGCTTGAGCAGAACTATGACTCCTTGGTGGCATGGCATCGTGAAACGCGCCTGTATGCTGACGGAAAAGGCAATCCGAACTTCGCCAACCTGCCGAGGCTGCAAGAGGGCACGGCTGAATTTGATTCCGTTTTCAATGTCATCACCACCAGCACGTCATTTGAAGAGGGCGGCACCAAGTTTTACGATAAGTCGAAGCTGGTGCATCTGCAGGGAGAATACAAATTCACCCCTAAATTCATGGACATCAACGTGGGGGCGAGTTACCGGCTGTATCTTCCCAAATCAAACGGAACCATCTTCAGCGACACGACTGAAAGAATCACCAACTGGGAATATGGGATTTTCGGCAGCCTTGAAAAGAAAGTGTGGCTCAACAGACTCATCTTCACCATTTCCGCGCGGCTCGATAAAAACAAGAATTTTGACTATCTCGCCTCTCCCGCTGCCTCCATTGTGTACAGGCAGAATGACCAAACGTTCCGCTTTTCATTCTCTTCCGCGCTTCGTAATCCAACGCTGCAAGACCAATACCTTTATTACAATGTCGGAAGGGCTATCCTGATTGGAAATATCAGCGGAGTTGATTCTCTTGTCACGGTTGAGTCGCTGACGGAATTTTTCGAAACAGGGCAATATGATGATTTGGTTTTTTTCGATGTCCCTCCGGTGCGTCCTGAACGGGTGAAATCGGTGGAGGTGGGGTATCGCGGCATCTTGTTCGAAAACATTTATGCTGACGGCAGCTTTTATTACAGTTGGTACAAAGATTTTCTCGGTTACCGCATCGGGGTGTCAGCGCCCAATCCCGATTATCTCATCCGCCCGGTGAAACTGCAGCCCTACCGTGTTTCAGCCAATTCCCCTGACCAGGTGGTGACGTATGGGTTTTCCATCGCGGTGAATTATTACTTCCTGAAAAACTATTCGTTCAGCGGCAACTATTCATGGAATGTGCTTGACAAAAAAGGTTCTGATGACCCGATTATTCCGGCTTACAATACGCCCGAGCACAAATTCAACGTAGGCATCAGCGGAAAGGAAATCAGCTTCAGGCTGGGAAAATTAAAAATCAAGAACGTAGGGTTCAATTTCAATTACAAGTGGATTCAGGGGTTTCAGTTTGAAGGTTCACCGCAGTTCACCGGCTACATTCCCACTTACGGCTTGCTGGACGGGCAAATCAATTACACGAACAAAAAGATTTATACCACCTTCAAGCTGGGTGCATCGAATATCCTGAACAATCGCACGTATCAAACCTATGGCGGACCGTATGTGGGCAGGATGATTTATTTCTCGTTGCTTTTTGAGATGGGTGACTTGTAGCGTTCAGTTGATGCTGATGGTGGTCTTGCCTGAATCGTGCCCCGTGATGTGTTCTATCAGCACCATGCGCCTGCAGAATTCTTTCCACACTTCATATTGTATTTCCGTTTCGAGCATCAGCCTGTTGTAGTTTTCAATCACGCGGTTGCAATAGTCCATGTAATTGTCGTTCTGACGGCTGATGTAGCTTGCCTTTTCCCGAAATCTCTCCTCGTCATCATCGAAGCTCACATAATCAATCGCCATATTCTTGTCATATCCGTAGGTGATTTTAAGGTCGGTGAGAAGCTCCCAAAGCGAACTGTCTTCTTCCTCATCGTGGTAGTGGTCTTTCAGTTTTTTCAGGTCCATGGTTTCGGCTTCAAGCTTCCGGATTTCCTTGTCATACTCCTGAATGAAATCGTTGGTTTCATTCATCTGCTTCACAAAATTTTCAAGGGCATTGGGCACCTGGAGCTGGATTTGGGCAAGAATATGGTCGGCTGCATCACGCGTGGCAGTGAGCTTTTCTTTCATCTGCTTCATTTTTTTGCGTACCTCCTCGATGTGTTTCTCATGCTCTCCGTACCGCTTCATCAGGTCACGGGCGTTTTCGTGCCGCCTGGCTTCCGAATCGTGCAGCCGCAGGTAGGTGTTCAGCAGCTTTTCATCACGGGCTGTCCACGGCTTGGTATCATCGTAGTCGAATGAAATTTTGTGAAAAGGATGTTCAATCTGCTTCTTCTGCATAGCTCAAAATTATTGTACTCCTGTTTACGAAGGGCGATTCACAGATGTTCATGGTTGCCTGCTTTTGATAATGAATAAGGATGCAATGAGGAAGGAGGGGAATTCAATTAAATTTTTCTCACACCTCCTGTTAGATATTCTGAAGAATCCTTTTAAATTTACCCGCCCATTATTTTTAAACAACCAAAAAAACTTATGTCATGAAATCACCGAGAAACACTTTCTTCGCCCTTTTCATCCTTGCCGCATTCACAGCGAATGCACAGACAAGGTATCTGGATGAAGTTTTTTCATCCGTCACCAAAACGAGCGATGTGGTTTACGGCTGGAACTGGTCGGTGCTTCCCACTGCGGAGGATACCGTGGGTATCACTCCGGTTC
>DATLYB010000317.1:0-5821 GCA_035575215.1 Chitinophagales bacterium | reverse complement strand
GCCATCAGCACCACCATGCTGCGGGTTTTGCTGCGCCAGATGTTTCGCCACGCAACCTTAATCAGCATCAGGGCATATCGGCTCATGCACGCATTGCTTCAGATGGCTGCAACCGCCTGATTTTGAAAAAAGGATAACTCATCGCCAGCAGGCTGAGCGCCAGCACGGACAATGCCTGGTAAATAAAAATTTCAGGCGAAAGAGAAAATGGGATAACGGCTTCCATACCATAGGCTTCAGATGTGCGAGCCATCTCATCGGAGAGCGCTATCGGATGATGAAAAAAATAAACCACCACCGGCAGACTGATAAGAATGCCTGCTGTAACTCCAAGCATTGCAAGCAGAATGCTTTCCAGCGCTACCACAGAAAGCAGGCGCACGCGCTTCATGCCAAGTGCAATCAGCACGCCAAACTCGTGTCGCCTTTCGGCAGTCATCATCACGATGGTGCCAAAGATTCCGAATCCGATTACAATATAAAGTATGAACAGAATGATGATGCCTCCGATGCTGTCAGCTTCAATTGCCTGCACGAGTTCAGGCATCATCTCGCGCCAATCCATTACCTCATAATCGCTGCCGAATACTTCTTTTAATTTTTTCACTGCCTGATTTACTTTATCCGGCTCCGTGACGACAACCAATGAAGTCAGCACGTTGGTTGCGTCAAAGAGCCGTTGTGCCTGGGTGAGACTGAGAAACGCATACCGTTTGTTCAACTCAGGATTGTTAAACTTGATGATTCCCTTTACAGGATATTTTCCTGCGGCATTGGCTCCATGATAGCCGATTCCAACCAGCACGATTGTATCACCCACTTCCGCATCCAGATATTCAGACAAACCATTCGCCAGCAGGATGCCGGCATCGGAGCCATCGAGGTAGCTGCCTGCAATAATTTTTTTATCAAGCCCCGTAATCAGTTTTTCTTTTTCAGGAGCAATGCCCGCCACGCTGATGGCTCTGGTCTTGGTGCCGTTTGAGGCGAGCAGATAGGACTCAACACGCGGCACAAGATTTTGAATGTTGTCATCCTGCAATGCCCGATGCACGAGTGAATCGTTAAAAAGAAAACTGTTATCCAGTGATTGCTCATCCCAATAGCCCTTTTTATGCACCTGCGCAAAGCCGGAGTAAAAGCGCACGGCATTGTCAATCATATTGGCATAGGCGCCTAACTGCATGGAACGCAGTGCCACGGCAAACATCACTGCAAAGGCGACTGCCGCTACGGTGATGCCCGTCCTGCGCTTGTTTCTCCAAAGGTTTCTCCATGCAAGGCTGGAATACATACTTAGAGTTCTGAGCAAGAATTAAAAATCACTCCACAGAATAAACTGAAAACTTTTTACTACTTCACCCTTTTCATATTTTGTTCGGTAAAAAAATCATCGGGAATCGGCTCGTTAAACGTCAGAAACAAATGTTCGATAATGGTTTTATGCCCCGGCTTTCCGGATGGCTCCATCTCGATTTTTGCAGGTATAAGGCGTCCGTCAAATTCTCTAATGTCAGAGCCGGTCATGGTATTCACCAATTCACCATCCTCATCATAAAATTCAACGCGCAGTTGAATAAAGTCTTTTTTTGTTATCCAGGAATAAATTTTTCCCCATGCCACAGCCGCCTCGGGCTTTGGCGTTAAAATGATTTTGTAGCACTCGTGCCCGGCAATCACCGTATCGTTTCCAAAAGCATGATAATAATCTTTCACCGAAGATGATTCCTTCACCAAGTCATCATTGGTGAAATCACTGCCCATCCATGATTGCAGCATCATCGAGGGAGGCAGCTTGATGAGGCGGTCAATGGAAGGCTGCCAGTTCCACAATTCTTTGCCGCGCCTGAGGTAAGCGATGCCGTAGTCACGCGCGGGAGCGGTGATAAGGATGAGCGCAAGTTCATCGCCTTTCGCCCATGTTTTCATAGTCATCTCACGCGACCACGATGGGCGAACGATAGTCATCTTCAATTCAGCGCGGTTGCTGCTGCCCCGCACGTTGTCTTCTGCTTTCCGGATGACGTCAGTCGCGGTGAAAGATTGGGAGAAAGAAAAAAGCCGGTGAAGGAACAACAGAAATATACAAAAGCTAAATTTCATTTACGGATGACGAAATTAAGAAAATACAAAACCCCGGGATTTGTCATCACCATTCTGCGAGGACAAACAAAAAAAAAGCCGCTCCTTCCAAAGCGGCTTCTTATTTTAAAAAAGTGCTGCTATTAAAGCCTGGTAATCTTCCGGGTGGATACTTGCTTTCCGTCAAGGGTAAGTGTGATAAAATAAACTCCGGGCGCATCACCGATTTGCTTTGAGCTGATTTCGCTCGAATAATTTCCGGCTGCCTGTTGATTCATTTCATAAATGGTGGACAGCTTTTTGCCGAGAACATCATACACTTCAAGCTTCACGTTGGCAACTTCAGCGATGCTGTAATTAACACGCGTTACCCCGAAAAATGGATTCGGATAGACAGAAAAATCTGTTGCATTCAAAGAAGAGCTGCTGATGCCTGTAGGGCTTTCAACTTTTTCTTTAGTGTAGAGGTAAGTGAAAAGCATCATTTCATCGTCCGTAGTCATTCCAAAGGTGATGCAAAACAGGGGCTGAAGGGGTGATGTGCAAGGTCCGGTGACATTCCACGCGGTTTCAAATATCAACCCGTTTTCCACCTTCAGCATGGGTTCAAAGTAACGGATGGGCGGATGCTGATAATCATAAAATCCCTGGTTGAACGTATAGCTTTCATTGTAAAATCCTTCATAAATCTGATTGCCTTTGGTGCCATCCTGATTTCTGATAAAAATGTCGTAATCGGTTCCGTATTTGTGGGTGTGGGAAGAAAGCATCCAGATGTAGCGGTCTTCGTTGAAGTGATGCTCCCTTGATTCAAAATTTTCTCCCGGATTTAGCGCAAGAGCTACTTCATTTTCCAATTCGGCAAACATCTCAACGGGAGGCGTTGGGTCATCATTATAAAAGATGTTCAAATAAAAATCAGCCGGAAGGATTTGCGTCTGGCTGTAGTTTTTTACGTGATAATCAAAATCGAGCACAGTGCCGGGCTGCCAGTAGAAAGCAGTTCCCTGCGGCAGTTTAAAGTCTCCGTCATTTTGCCATGCGCCTGTCAGCGTGATGTCACCATTGAAAGGAAACGCCTGCAGCGGCACCCTTCTTGTTCCTTCGCGCTCACCGCTACCTATCCCGTTAAACTTAAAAAGCAGCATGTGATGCGATTCCCACGACATGTAGCCGCTCATCTCTGAAACTATCAGCGTGCTTTGGTTTTTGAGATGCTCCTTTTTCATAAATTCTGCTTCAGCATTTGGTCCGAAAAAAATTGGCCCCAGGCGCACCTGAAATCCCTTGCCGGGAGCGGGCGCCTGCGGAATGGGGATAAAATCAAGCCCCCCGTTTGTGTAGTAATCTTGCAGCAATTGATAATCCACCACATTTCCTGTTTCCTGCGCGCCTGCGATTATCCATTGGCGGATTAATTCAATTTCATAATCCTGAAGGCTGCCGTCAGGGTGTCCGTTTTTTTCCGAATCATCAATTGTAATGTAAGGGTCAAAACCGCTGCTTCCGATTTTTCTGAGCAAAAAGCTGTTGTAGGGATGACCGGGGTCAACAATCTTGTTGCCCTTGGCAGCCGCAGCGGCATTGGCTGCCGGAACATCCACCAGTACGTGATACAAATCTGATGACGCAGCATCCACATCAAACACGTTTGCATTGCCTCCGCCATGACATCCGGATGCAGCACAATTTGCCTGCAGGATGCTTCGTACGGTTGAAAAGGTGTTTTGAGCAGAAACGCTGAACGAAAAGACAAACGAGAGCAGGATGAACGTACAGGTTTTTCTCATAGCTTTAGAAGATTTTAAGAATGAGGCAAAGGTAACTAAAATCAGTATTGCGGGCTATCAATTTGCTAACAACTTTCTTATTTTTTCATTAAGAAAAATGTCGTAATAGCGGTTGGGTAATCGGGGGTATGGTTTGAATGGTTATTTTGTCAATCGGGTGATGGGTATTTTTCAAACAGGTAATGTTTTCTGCCGGTTTTAAAAAAACAATCGAACAAAGGATTTCTGCTTATGCCGGGAAAAACATCATTATTACCAGCCAGAGTTATGTTGGCGGGGGATGCATCAATTATGCATTGAGTCTGCAAACAAACGCAGGAATTTTTTTTCTGAAGATGAATGATGCGAGCCGGTATCCCCGGATGTTTGAAACGGAAGCGAAGGGATTGAAAATCTTAAAATCAGCAAAGGCGATTGGCGTGCCGGAAGTTATCGCATTCGGAGAATCAGAAGGAAGGGCTTTTATAATTCTGGAACACATCGCATCCTCACCCCGCTGTAAAAATTTCTGGGAAAATTTCGGTTATGCACTTGCAACCCTTCATTGCAATTTCCATGCGCAATTCGGACTTGACCATGATAACTACATCGGCTCACTGCCGCAATCCAATACGTTTCATAACGACTGGTTTTCATTCTTCATTGAGGAACGATTACAGAAGCAAGTGCAGCGTGCTTATCATGCAAATAAAATTTCCGTCAACCATGTAAAACAGTTCGAGTCGGTATTCCACCGGCTTGAAAATTTTTTCCCGGCAGAAAAACCTTCCCTGCTGCACGGTGATTTGTGGAGCGGTAATGTTATGACAGGCGATGAGGGTGAAGCCTGCCTGATTGACCCCGCAGTTTATTATGGTCATCGTGAAGCGGAGCTTGCGTTCACCACTTTGTTCGGAGGTTTCGATGAACGGTTTTACACCAGTTATAATGAAGCTTTGCCGTTACAGCCCGGATTCGAAAAAAGAAAAGACGTTTACAATCTTTATCCTTTGCTGGTGCATGTGAATTTGTTTGGAGGAGGTTACTTGCCAAGCGTGGAAAGAATTCTCCGCAGGTTTTGAATCGGGACGTCCGAAGTGATGAAAAACAAAGAGGCGAAGCCACGCCCCGCCTCTTTGATTTCTCTAACCCTAAAAACCTATTATGTGAGATAAGCTCTCAGTCGTTTTGACTTGGAGGAATGGCGCAGCTTCTTCAACGCTTTTTCCCGAAGCTGACGAACACGTTCCTTGCTCATCTCCAGCTTGATGCCTATATCTTCAAGCGACATGGGATAATTGCCATTCAATCCGAATGACAGCTTCAGGATTTCAGCATCCTTTTCGCCAAGCGAAGAAAGCATGTTTTCAATTTCAACGAAAAGCGATTCCCTGTCCAGGTGGTCAGAAGGCTTCGGCACATTCTGGTCTTCCATAAAATCTTTCATGCTGAAGTCTTCTTCGCCTTCACTCATAGGGGCGTCAATCGAACGGGATTTTTGCGTCATATCCAGCACTTCACGTACCTCATTAGGGCTGAGGTTCACCACCTCACCGATTTCCTCTTCGGTGGCGCTTCTTTCATGGAACTGCTCAATCCGGATAGCTGCATCTGCAATTTCCTTCGCAATCTTTGCACGATTGATAGGAAGCCTGATTCTTCTTGATTTTTCAGAGATGGCTTTAAGAATGCTTTGACGAATCCACCACACCGCATAGGAAATGAACTTGAATCCGCGCGTTTCATCGAAACGCTCGGCTGCTTTTATCAATCCGATGTTGGCTTCGCTGATAAGGTCTTCAAGCGGCAATCCATGGTGCTGATATTGCTTGGCAACGCTGATGGCAAAACGCAGGTTGGCTCTGACCAGTTTTTCAAGGGCATCCATATCTCCCTGCTTGATGCGTTTTGCAAGCGCCACCTCCTCTTCTATGGTAATCATAGGCTGTACTGCCACTTCACGCAGATAA
>DATLYB010000316.1:0-5607 GCA_035575215.1 Chitinophagales bacterium | reverse complement strand
TATTCAAGCTGCTGGGCATACCGCTGAAGCGCGATGCGTATCAGCAGGCGGAACAAGGCAGAACGGTTGATTTCATTGACCTCGCCCGCGAAGGCGACCTCGCCTTTTTCTCAAACAAGGAAGGAAAAATCGTGCACGTGGGAATCATCCTCAAAGACAAACGCATCGTTCATGCTTCAGGCAGCGTGCGCATTGACCGCCTGGATGCCTACGGCATCTTTAACGAGGAAACAAAAAAGTATTCGCATAATCTGAAAGTGATTAAGAGGGTGCTTTGAATGAGTCGGAATTGAATTTCCGAAAGTACCCCCGATATCGAACACGATTAGTGATTGCTTTCAGAAGTTTGCAAATCAAATTGCGTGATTCATGGTTCGATATTTTTTCCTGAGAATCGCGCGTCATTTTCCACCACCGTCTTCTCCATGAGCGCAAAGGTTTTTCTTTTTAATTCTTCGAGGTCCGCTTCCGTCAATCCTGCGGTTGGAATCGGGTCAAGAAAAATACATCTCGCGGTTCCCGGCTTGAACAGGATGCTGCCGCTGGGCATCAGCGCGCCCGTATTGAGCATCACCACCGGCACAATGGGTTTCTGCAGGTCGATGGCTATCCGGAAGGCACCGTCATGAAAAGGCTGCAGCGGCATGCCGGTTTTGTTGCGCGTGCCTTCCGGAAATATCATGATGGACACGCCCTTGCCCATTTCCGCCTTCATCGCCTCCATGCTTTTTCTGCGGCTTTCCTTGCTGCTGCGGTCAACAATCACACACGTTTTTTTGAACAGATAGCCCAGGATGGGCACTTTCAGCAGCTCCGTTTTTGCAAGCCCTTTTGATAGATTGTCCGTTGCATAAACCCACAACATCGCATCAAGGTTTGAATTGTGCGTGCTGACAAAAACATAAGATTCATCTTTTTTCACCTTCGGATTTTTAACCACCTGCATTTTGAATCCGCACAAAAATCCCCACACCGCAGCCCACCATTTTGCGTAGCCGAGCATCAGTATGCGATGGGCTTTTATTTCATCCATCAGCAAATGAAGCGTGAAAAAAAGCGGGAAGGCGATAAGCATGAAGATGAAATAGGTGCCCCCCGCCCACAGCGTGTAAAGCAACCGGAAAGGCAGCATGATTTTTTTCACTACTGTAAACATCTTGCGGCAAATTACAAAGAACGCTCATCAGGGAAAAAAGGAGTTACGGAAAATTTTTTCCAAGTAAATCATTGAGTCATGCTTCCTTTGCGCCTTTATTGCCTCATACCAAGGAGATGCTTCTTTTTCATTACGGGAAGGAATTTTTTTCAAAATGAGAGATGCATCTACAGTTCATTCATTTTTTTCCGTTTTCGCCTTCATGGTATTGTATTTGTACCGCTGTAAATGACTTTAAAAGTTTTTCATTTTTTAACCCTAAAAAAAAAAGGAGGTCACATGAAGACGTTAAAGCAAAAAATTTCCGTGAATACACGGCTGGCAATTGGTGGGGTGCTTGCAATGGTTTTGATTTTCTTAATAGCGGCAGTGCCGTATGAAAAAGTGAATCAGGCTGCGAAAAAAGAAGCTACGAACATAACGCGGCTGGAAAAAACCAGGCAGCTTCAAAAAGACAAGCTGAAGGAAAGCAAAGCGGAGAGAGATAAAATCGCTGTGATTGAAGCAAAAAAGGATTTGAGGAAAACAAAAGCCGACCTGAAAAGAGAAAGAGCCTATTTGAAAGCCGACAAAAAAGCACTGGTCAGACTGCATGAAAATGATATGAAGGAGACCTGCAGTGCAATGAAGGAAAGCAAGCGTGATATGCGCTCAGCCAAACGGCAACTCAGGAAAGACCTGTGGCAGGGTGATTACGCCACTCTCGTTGAACACGCGCAGTTGGTGGTGAAAAAGCACAAGGCTTTTGAAACAAATGAAGCAAAGTTTGACAGGCAGCAAAAAGCTTTGGATGCCGACCTTGCGGCTATTGACAGCAGATTAAAGATTACGGAAGGGAAAGAAAATAAATCTCAAACCGAGCTGGCTTGGGGTGCTACGGCAAACACCGAAAAAGGCTATTATGAACCGTCAACTACAACAGGAGAAATTGAAAGGAACACGAACGCAGGAGGCACAACCGTGCTGGAGAAATAAGAGAGGTTCGGTCTTTAAGAAAACAGGCGTCTTCACAGGGAGGGCGCCTGTTTTTTGGCAAATAAATTTCACTTCAGGACGTTAAACCATCCGAAATTTGAGAGTCGCTAATGGAAGGAAGATGGAGTTTCATCATATTCCCGTGCGGTGCTGCCTCGCATACCGGGCGTGAGTGTTCACGAACAAGTACAAACCAACATTCGTAGTACAGAATAACGGCTCGGATGATAAAGCCGTCTGATTTTAATTTTCAACTTTCAAATCAATAAAAAAAAGCTATGAAAAAAGCCATTCTGCTTCCGCTGATTGCTTTATTATTCATCGTTCCGTTTTTTGCTGCTGCTCAAGCTGCCGAAGAAGAAGCGGAAAAATACTCTCTCGACAGCGGCACTCTTAACGACCGCTTTGATTACGTCATCGAGAAATCAAACCGCTATCAGGAATACAAGGTAGTGAAAATGGCGTGGCTCAATGCGCTGAAGTCCTACGTTATGGATTCGATGAAAGCAGTGCGAAAAGATTTCTCCGATGCGCAGAATACCATTGCCGCACAAAAAAACGACATTGCCTCCCTGCAAGCCGAGTTAAAAAACACACGTGACACCCTCGCAACGCTGAACACGGAAAAAAACAGCATTGATTTCATCAATGTGCAGATGCCCAAAAGCGCCTACAAAAGCATGATGTGGACCATCACAGGCGGGTTGTTTGCGCTGCTGCTTTTCTTCATTTACAAGTTTAAAAACAGCAACGTTATCACCACCGAAACGCAAAAAACTCTTGCTGAAACACGCGAGGAATTTGAAGCATTCAGAAAACGGGCGCGTGAAAGGGAACAAGTGCTCAAACGCGAACTGCAGGACGAGATTAACAAACGGGCATGACTTACGCTCTCAGCGGGCGGATTGTAGCATCACTTTCTTTCTCACCGTCCCCGTAAATCATCCCAATAAAGTTCACCGACCGGCAGCAGACATACTTTTTATTTCATTTATTAATAAGTTCTTGTCGTCAGGCGTAAGGACAATGTTCTTGCCGTCCTTAGTCTTAATAAGCACTCTGTTGTCCCGCTTTGTTGTATAAAATGTCATGTGTCCGAGTCGGGGGCTATGGTACTTCCCATAGTAACCAAAAAGTCCACCGTTGCCGAAGGTTCTGACTGTTGAGGTCATCTCGCTGTCCTGAACTGTTCGCGCTTCAACAATATCGTCAAGAGGTATCACAACATTGCCAATCAGTCGCTTAATGATTAGGCTGTCCCCCGTGAGAATATATTTTTGAGGGCTGTAAATGTAACTACCGACAAGAAGTGCCACAAGGAATAACAGCGTTCCCGAATGTATGAGAACAGTTGTCATGTCGCCATGAGCAATCATCAGTGCCTTAATACTCCTGTATCCTATCACAATCAGAAGAATGAATACTCCCGCAGTTAGTCCTTTGGACAATGCGTCAAGTGATGCTTTGTATTCCATAGCGGTTTAAAGTTTCGTCAATGCTTGCCGCCAACGTCAGTCGTCCAAGAAGTGCGTTTGACCTCTTAAATGTAAGCGATTTTAAGGCGATATAAAAGAGGTTCGGAGAAAAGCAGCGCAAAATCAGTCAGCAAATTTTGAGGTCGCATTTTCGATATAAATCGCTTTGCATGGGTAAAAATCCATGAAAATAAAAGCGCAAGTACATCCCCCTCGCCTTCGCTTGCGTCCCCGCGAGCGTGAGTATTATCATGAGGCATCTTGCCGATTTAATGGTTATTTTCATGGGGCATGTCCGAATACCGCAGAACTTACCCCGGTGGTTTATATTTCGTAACGCTCACGGTCATGGGATGGCTGGATGTATTGTCTGCAAATTTTTGCTTATGTAATCATGAGCAGTCATTTACACTGATAGCAGCCAGAGGGGAAGAAGATTTAGGCGCATTGCTCGGCAGGTTCAAGAGTGTTACTGCCAAAAAGATGCTGAAATTGATAGCGGAACATCCGCAGGAAAGCCGCAGGGAATGGATGCTATACATGTTCAGGTATTTTGCAAAGAACAATAAACAATACGATGAATACCATTTTTGGCATTACACTAACCGTCCGGTTGAGTTGTTTTCCAATGCGGTGATTGGTCAGAAGGTTGATTATATCCATAATAACCCGGTGGAAGCGGGTATCGTTACCGAACCGCAATATTATAAATGGAGCAGCGCCAATCCCGATAGCCCGATTAAAGTTTTGCCGTTATGAATTTGTCGTACAAGGAATCTTCAGCCGGAGGCTCGGTGATAGCACACGCTCGCGGGGACGCGAGCGAGAGCCGGGGCTTTTCTAATGCGTAATCTGGGTTAAAATGGCGAGATCGCCTTCACGAATTCAAAAAATCAGAAAAAAATAAAACTCACGGAGAATAACTCAGTTTTTCAAAGGACTCTGAAACTCTTTTGTAGCTAAGACTTAGCGCGTGTGCGAACAAGCGCCAGCCAATCTTTTCCGAGGGAAAACTTTGACTTATAATTGATCAAAAACTAAATTCGAAGAAAATTGCTATTATGAAAGACGTAGCCATACTCATCGCTGTACCTCTGTTTGCCCTGACCCTTTTTGCAGAATGGCTTTACTTTAAAATAAAAAACAAAGCTTCAGAGAAGTTTGATTTCTCCGATACGATAACCAATCTGAATCTTGGATTGGGCAGCCATATCGTTTCCATGATTTACGGAGTGCTGTTTCTGATAATGTATGACTACATTCAAACCAACTATAGCCTCTTCAAGCCGGCAGGTTGGCTCTGGCTGCCCGTCATTATTGTGGCTTATGATTTCGTTTACTATTGGGCGCACCGCTGGGGGCACGAGTGGAATATTTTCTGGGGCGCGCACGTGGTGCATCATCAGAGCGAGAAATACAACCTTTCCGTTGCGCTCAGGCAGCCGTGGTTTCACAACCTCATTGCATTTCCCCTGTTTTCCATGTTTCCGTTTATCGGATTTGAAACCAAGGTTTTTTTTACGGCAGGCGTTTTTGTAACGCTTTATCAATATTGGATACACACCGAAGCCATAAGAAAAATGCCCCGCTGGTTTGAGTATGTTTTCAACACGCCCTCGCACCACAGGGTGCATCATGGCGTCAACCCAAAATACATTGACAAAAACTATGGGGCGGTTTTTATCTTATGGGACAGGATTTTCAAAACTTTCGAGCCTGAAGCAGAACAGCCGGTATATGGCATCACGGCTCCCTACACGAGCCTCAATCCCT
Source organism: Chitinophagales bacterium (assembly GCA_035575215.1). Lineage (GTDB taxonomy): Bacteria > Bacteroidota > Bacteroidia > Chitinophagales > CAIOSU01 > DATLYB01. Next base: position 228 of record DATLYB010000316.1, on the reverse strand, counting down.
TCAAAGCAAACTACTACTACTTCGCTGAGGTATTTCAGCTTTCAAAAAGTATTTCCGGCTGGTGGAAAAAGTTCAGGCTGCTTTTCATGGCGCCCGGCTCCTTCAAACATACATCGGCAGTAAATCAAATAAATATCATCCCGAAAAACATGCAGGTTCAGCGTAAACCGCTGACGATGCTTGCAAAATTTTACATTCTCTTTCAGTTTGCATTGATGGTGATGGGAT
>DATLYB010000315.1:0-5769 GCA_035575215.1 Chitinophagales bacterium | reverse complement strand
ATCACACCGGGAAGTTCTTTTTCCAATATCGGGCGAACCGCTTCGGGGGTGATGTCGCGGGGGGAGATGCCCGTGCCTCCGGTGAGGGCGATGAGGGCGATGCCGCGCTGGGCGAGCGACTTCACGGTGTGCTGAATCTGCGGCAGCTCATCCGGAATCATAATATATTCCGCCACTTTCACTTCGAGCTTTTCGAGATGAGCGCCCACCGCTTTGCCTGCCGTGTCTTTTTTCTTTCCCGAAGAAACAGAGTCGGACACTACCACCACGGCTGCCGACAGCGCCCTGCTGAACTTGTCGTCATAATCCGATTTGCCACCGCTTTTTTCCAGCAGGCGGATGGAGGCAATCTCCAGGTTTTTGTCAATGGGCTTGAGCATGTCATAGACGGTGAGCGCGGCTGTTGACGCCCCATGCAGCGCTTCCATCTCCACCCCCGTGCGGTAAATCGTTTTCACCTCCACCTCAATGCGGATTTCATTTTTCTCCAATGAGAACTGCACCTGTGCGTATTCTACCGGCAGGGGATGGCAAAGCGGAAGCAGTTCATGCGTGCGTTTCACTGCAAGCAGTGCAGCCATCCTTGCCGCTTCAATGACATTGCCTTTGGGGACGGCATTGCGTCTCACCGCCTCAACGGTATCTTCGCTGCCGGTTACGACCACCGCCTGCGCCCGCGCCATGCGCAGCGTAAAGCTTTTGTCAGTTATGTCTATCATGGCTTAAGTGTTTTGCTTCCATCTTACCATTTCATTCGCACCAACCTCTTTGCCAAAAACAGGAACACGCGCTTTTACTTCTTCAACAACAAAACGCAGCGCATCGAAAGCATCCTGGCGATGAATGCCGGAAACCATGGCAACGAAACAAATTTCACCGGCATTCACCTTGCCGGTGCTGTGCAGGATATGTATATCTCTGACCTTAAACTTCGCGTTAGTGTTCCGGCAAATATCCCGGAAAACTTTTTCCGCCATCTGAATGTAAGCTGAGAAGTCAATGTAGCGGATGCTGCCGTTGTCATGCACGTCAGCCCGCACTTGTCCGGCAAAGAGCGCGTGCGCTCCCAAGCCCGTATTATCAGACTGCCCGGCAATGAGTTTTGCAATTTCATCCGGGCGTATCGCTCCTTCGACAAATCTGATTTCGCTGGGCATGTTATCCTCCGGCAAAAGGCGGCAGGAATGCCACCTCGTCATTTTCGTTCAAGGGAGTATTGTACTGGATAATATCTTGATTCAGCGCGATAGCGAACGGCATTTTTTTCAGCGAGGGAAATTGTCTGGCAATCTCGTCACGCAGCTGGTCGGTGTCGCCAGCGCTCACTTCCATCCTCATGACGCCTGTCATCTGAGCCACGCAGCCGAAAAACAATACGTTCACTTTCATAAGCTGAGCGCTTTTTGATAATCGGTCATTGTGTTGATGTTCATGAAGAGATGAGGCGAATACCATTTCTTCCTGCTGTCAATCGTCAGATAGCAGGTGCGAAGGATAGTCAGCAAATACTGCAATTTGAAATTTCCTTTGCGCAGCATCTGTTCCATTTTCGGCAGACAGGTTTTTTGATAAACCGCGCAGAGGGGCTGCGGGGTATCATCATGCACAGGGACCACCGCATCAATTTTCGGTTCTGCGTATTGCAAAATGTGATGGAGCAGTTCTTCATTCACAAACGGCATGTCGCAGGCAACCGCAAGCACGAAAGGACTTTCTGCAACACCCAGCGCGGTGTAAATCCCTCCCATCGGTCCTTTTCCGGGTATCAAATCTTTATAAACTTCAGCGCCTGTTTTATCATAGCCAGCGCGGTTGCTGATGATAATTACTTTCGGGAAAATATTTGCGAGCAGATGATACGTGCGTTCCATCAGCGTCATGCCGTTAATTTTCATCATGCCTTTGTCGCGTCCCATGCGGCTGCTTTTACCGCCCGCGAGCACTGCTCCTGTCGTTATATCTGCCGGGTATTTGAACTGCGGCTTCATTTGACTATTCCGTTCATTTGAAAAAATGCATGGCAACCATTTGCCCTTTAGTAAAATTTTCCGCTTGCTCATCCAGTTCAGCAATGCCATCGGCTACAGCCCATGAACGGAGCATGTAGGATTGCTGCCAGGGCAAAATTTCCACCCCGTTTTTGCCCGCCTTTGCCGCAACGAAAAATGTCTTTCCGGCAGGCTTGCGATAATCTGTTGTCAGCGGAATGAAAAACGATGGCTGAAAACTGCCGGCATTCATACATGCACGGATGTATGGCATCACATAAGCATAGAAGCATGAAAGTACTGCCCCGGGATTTCCCGGAAGTCCGAACACCGCGCAATTCTTTTGACAGGCAAACAGAAGCGGCTTGCCGGGCTTCTGTGCCACACCGTGAAATATCGGCTTCATTCCGTTTTGCTTCAGCGCAGCGGGAGTGAAATCATAATCGCCAACCGACACTCCGCCTGTAATCAGAATCAGAGGGTAATTTTTTCTGGCATTCGCAACTGCCTTCGCAAGCTGAGCGGCATCGTCTTCAACAAAATCAATGGAAAAAGAAATTTTATTCGCTTCCAATGCAGCCCGCAGCATGGCGCCATTCGATTCAAGAATTCTTCCCTCCGGAAGATTTCCGGGCTTGCCGTTTTCTGATGTCATTACCACTTCATTTCCTGTAATCAGCAGCTTCACTTCGGGAGGCTCGTAAATTTTCACTCTGCCGATTCCCAATGATGCCAGCAACCCGATGGCTTGAGGGTTGAGAACAGTTCCTTTGCGAAGGACGGTGTCATTTTTTTTGAATTGTTCTCCAGCCGGTCTGATATTGCCGCCCCGCTTGAAATGCTGCGAATGGAATTTGACATGCGCCTCATCCCACTCTGCATCTTCCTGCATCACTACCGTGTCAGCGCCTTCAGGAACGGGCGCTCCCGTGAAAATCCTCACTGCCTTGCCTGCGCTTACGCGCAGCGATGGCTTTTCGCCCGCTTTAACTTCCCCCGCAATTACAAGAGAATTGCTGCTTGCCGTATCATCATAACGAATGGCAAATCCGTCAACCGCTGACTGGCTAAACAGCGGATGATTTGCCGGAGCAAAAACATCTTCCGCCAAGATACTTCCGCATGAATCTTTTAATGAAGATTCTTTTTGGGCAAGCGGAATCAGATTCTCTGCCAGCAACTGACGTGCGCGAGCTGCTGAAATCAAATCGTTCCGGTTCATGAGAAAATCAGTTTTGTTGAAGCAATGAGCATCACCAGGGCGAGCATGGCTTTCATTGCAGGGAAACTGAAACGGGTGGTGCCCGCATAGCTTCCTGCAATGCCTCCGGACGCAGCCGCAGCAATCCAGAAAACCACTTGCGATGACATTTCAAACTGCCGTGCATGAGCAATTCCAGCCAGTCCGCTGACGGAGTTGACCGCAATGAATAAAGCGGAAACTGCAGCGGTCTGCTTCACGTCAGACCACCGCATTAAAAGAATCAGCGGGCTGAGCAGCACCCCGCCACCGATGCCGATAAGACCGGAAATAAATCCAATAAATCCTCCCGTGAGGATGCCCTGGAAGGGCAGAAATTTTCTGGAGTCATTGCGCACCGTTTTAAAGCCAATCATCCGCACAACGGTCAACAGGAGGCACACGCCAAGAATTTTGCGGTACAGCGCAGTTTCCACCGTGAACATTCCGCCAAGAAAAGCCATCGGCACGGAACTGACAGCGAAGGGATAAAACAGCTTCCAGCTGAAAAATCCTGAACGCGCAAAATGATAAAAGGCTATGGCAGCAACCAGCACGTTGAGCACGAGGGCGGAGGAACGCATCTGCTGCTGGTGCATGCCGAACACAGCCAGCAGCGCCAGGTAGCCGCTCGCCCCGCCATGCCCCACCGAAGAGTAGCAGAATGCGGTGAGGGCAATCAAAGCTAAAAACCAGAATTCGGATGCTTCCATACCCGGAATTGCGAAAAATTAAAAGCAGATAATTTCTATTTTCGGGAGTTTCGTCAGCGTGAAGAATGATTTTTGTCACTTATGGAACCGAAAAGCGGTAACCATGAATTTTCCCGTCATTGTCAACAACTTAGTGCAGGAAGGATTGCGCCACTGCATCCAATCAACGGAAGTTCTGCTTGTCGTTGTGCGAGGCATCGAGCCGCGTTCATTTGAGAGAGCCGCAGATACAAAAATTTGCAGCTATGGCAGCAATATAAACGCTTCAATTTGATACATTACTCCGAGCCAATTCCATAGGTTCCATTTCTTTGTATTGCTTTGCGCTCTTAGCGGTTGACTTGTATTTTTCAAACCGCCAGGAACGCCAAATATCCTTGTTAGGAATAAAAATCAATTGAGTTAAGAGAGCGAAACAACCGGAAGACTTATACCGTAAAAGATTCAACCGGAGTTAGTTTGCGAGCTTGACTTTATGTGATGAGATTCCGGTGACCTAACGGACTATTTGAGAACTAGATTTGAGGAGAATGGCGGGAGGATTTATTGATATTGGTGGACATTTCGGATTCCGTTCTTTCCGCAAGGCTTCCATCTTAGCGCTGAGAACAGCGTTTTTCCTGCTTCTTTGGTTTTTATTTCAGAATAATTCATTTGCACAAGTAACCGCTGATTTTTCTGCTTCCATCACGGAGGGATGCAGTCCGCTGGTGGTTTGCTTCACCGACCTCTCCACCGGCAATCCCAATACCTGGATGTGGAACTTCGGAAACGGAAACTTATCTCCCGACCATAATCCATGCGCGATTTACATTACCCCCGGCACCTATACAGTTTCATTAACAGCAAGCAACGGGAGCAGTACGGACACCAAGACGGTAAATGCGCTGATAAGAGTTTTCGCAAATCCAACAGTCAATTTTTCAGCAAGCAAAACACTGGCGTGTGCCGGAGAAGACATCAGTTTCACCGACCAGACTTCGCTGGGTGACGCTCCGCTGGTTTCGTGGCGCTGGGATTTTGGTGACGGAAACACATCCACGCAAAGCAATCCTACCAACACATACACCAATCCCGGTACGTACACGGTGGTGCTGGAAGTGACGGATGCCAATGGCTGCGAACACCGCAAGAGCATCACGGATATGATTACGATTCTGGCATCGCCTTCCGCAGATTTTTCTGCAGCCCCGAATTTCGCCTGCAGCTATCCTGCCACGATTTCGTTTTCAGACCAATCGAGCGGCAGCATGATTAGCACCTACCTCTGGAATTTTGGCGATGGTGCCACTTCCAGCCAGCAAAATCCGGTTCATACTTACGCGACCCCGGGTTCATACAAGGTGACATTGAAAGTGACCAACTCAGCCGGATGTTCCAATACCAAAACGGTCAACGGCTTTATTGTCATTGATGATTTACAAGCCGATTTCTCTGTTAATAAGACAAGCGGCTGCGGAGAGGTGAGCGTCAATTTCAGCGACCAGTCATCCACCGTTTCAGTCATCACCGATTGGAATTGGGATTTTGGCGATGGAGGAACTTCAAACGTTGAAAACACCACGCATACTTACACTACACCGGGAACATACGATGTCACTTTAGTCGTGACAAACAACCGCAGCTGTAAAGACACGATAGTATATGATGATTTGATTACGGTTTATGCCGAGCCTGCGGTTGATTTTACCGCTGATAAAACAAAGGGATGCTCGCTTCCGCTGGTGGTAAATTTTTCAGAAACGGCAACCCATGATGCGTCCTGGCTGTGGAACTTCGGAGATGGCGCTACATCCACCGAGCAAAATCCAACTCATTCATATGCGAA
>DATLYB010000314.1:0-9231 GCA_035575215.1 Chitinophagales bacterium | reverse complement strand
GCTCAACGATGAATTGAAAAAAGGCAAAAAAATTCTCGCGGAAGGAGCGCAGGGAACCATGCTCGACATTGACTTCGGCACCTACCCCTTTGTGACGTCTTCCAACACGATTGCCGCTTCAGCTTGCAAGGGGCTTGGAATTCCTCCCACCAGCATCCGCCAGGTAATAGGTGTAACAAAAGCCTATTGCACACGTGTGGGTGGAGGTCCGTTCCCTACGGAACTGAAGGACGAAACGGGCGACCGCATCCGCAAAACCGGAGGCGAATTTGGCGCCACCACCGGCAGACCGAGGCGCTGCGGCTGGATTGATTTGCCTGCCCTGAAATATGCCTGCCTGCTCAATGGCATTTCCCAAATCATCATCACAAAAGCCGATGTGCTGAATGATTTTGACGAGATTAAAGTCTGCACACAGTATCAAATCGGAAACAATCTCACCCACGAACTGCCCTTTGATTTGTGCCTGACGGAAGCAAAACCGGTTTATAAAAATTTTCCCGGATGGAAAAAAGAGATTAGCAAATTCCGGTCTTTTGAGGAACTGCCTCACCAATTGCAGAGCTATATTGACTTTTTGGAAGACTATCTGGAAGTTCCTGTTACTATTATTTCCAGCGGTCCGCAACGCAATCAGCTTATCCTGAAGAAACAGCCGGCTGAAGTGTAACTGTTGCGTCAACGCAGCCCTTTTATGACACGGCTTACAACCAATTTCATCCTTGATAACCCTGTCGAGTTCAAGCGGCAGGTGCTAACATGGGCTGACGGGAACTACGATACGGTATGCTATCTTGACAATAACCTTTATCAGGATTACTCTTATCACACCTTCGAAGGTCTGATTGCCGTTGGAGCAAAGGATTCGCTTGAGCTGAACTTTGGAAATGCGTTTGACAGGCTTAAGGAATTTTTAAACCAAAAAAAAGACTGGCTCTTCGGATTTTTCGGATATGATTTGAAAAATGAACTCGAAAGCCTGTCATCAAAAAATGATGACGGCTTGAATTTTCCCGACCTGTTTTTTTTTCAGCCCGAATGGGTGATTGAGATTCATAAGAATCATGCTCTTGTTCATGCCGGCAGCAAGGCATCTTTTCCTTCATTAAAAAGCAATAAGGACTATGCCACGCCCCCTTTTTCCTTATCGCCACGTATGGAACTTCAGCCGCGCATTTCCAAACCGGATTATCTGAAGGCTTTTGCAAAAATTCACACTCATATTACACGTGGCGACATCTACGAAATGAATTTCTGTCAGGAATTCTTTGCCGAAAACGCAAGCCTGAATCCCCTCGCTGTTTTTCTGTGCCTCAATGAATTGTCCCATGCGCCTTTTTCATGTTATCTCAAGTATGGCGGAAAGTATCTGATAAGCGCCAGTCCTGAAAGATTTCTCAAAAAAAAAGGCAGCAAACTCATTTCCATGCCCATCAAGGGTACGGCACGCAGGGGAATGAATGCAGCCGATGACGAAGCCATCCGCCAAAAACTTTCAAATGACCGGAAAGAACGGTCGGAAAACGTGATGATTGTTGATTTGATGCGAAATGATTTGTCCAAAAGCTGCGCAGCCGGTTCCGTGAGGGTGGAAGAACTTTTCAGCGTCAAGACATTTCCGCAAGTGCATCAACTAGTTTCAACCGTAACGGGAACCTTGTGCAATGACGTTCATTTTGTGGATGCCATTAAAAACGCATTCCCCATGGGTTCAATGACAGGTGCGCCAAAGGTGAAAGCAATGGAACTGATTGAGCAGTTCGAAAAATCAAAAAGAGGTTTGTATTCAGGAGCAGCCGGCTACTTTACGCCTGAAGGCGACTTTGATTTCAATGTGGTGATACGTTCGCTGCTTTACAACAGCAACAACCGCTTTGTCTCCTTTCACGTTGGAAGTGCGATTGTGTTTGATTCCGTTCCGGAAAAAGAGTACGAAGAGTGTCTGCTGAAGGCGAAAGCATTGAGGCAAGCGCTTTACCTTGCGCAACAGCCGGAAACCGCCATCAATCCATAATCATGAAAGTTGATTTCATCATCGTAGGGCAGGGAATTGCCGGTTCTATGCTCGCGCGAATGCTGACACAAGCGGGGAAAAAAGTCTTGATTGTTGACGAATTCAACCCGAACTCAGCCTCCCGGGTCGCGTCAGGCATTATCAATCCTGTAACCGGCAAGCGGCTGGTAAAAAGCTGGAGGATAGAGGAACTGCTTCCTTTTGCCGTAAAGGCATATCATGAACTGGAAAAAGAGCTGCGGATTAGCGCTTTAACTGAAAAAATTATCTGCCGTATTTTTTCCAATAAGGAAGATATGTTGTTCTACCGGCAGAAAAAAGAACTGAATGAATTAGCTCCGAATGTTCAGCCGTTGAAAAACATTCCTGATTGTTTTCGCAACACTCCTTACGGAGGCATTGAAATCAAAGGAGTCTATCAACTCGATTACCCGCTGCTTCTTTCTGCAATGCGAAAATTTTTCCTTCAAATGAATATGCTGCTTGAAGAAAAATTAGAGCACGATAAAATTCATCGCTCAAAGGGAAAAATTTTCTACAAAGACATCGAAGCGTTAAAAATCATTTTCTGCGAGGGGAGCGGGGCTGTTAAAAACCCGTTTTTCAGCCGGCTGCCTTTCAGTTTTGCCAAAGGCGAAACAATCTCGGTGAAAATGCCGGGATTCCCGGAAGATTGTATTTGGCATAAGGGAATTTTTATCTTACCGATGGGAAAAAATTTATTCCGGGTTGGCGCCACGTATGAGTGGAGTTTTTCCGATGAAAAAATTTCAAGCCATGGCAAAGAAGAACTCACCGCCCGATTAAGAAAAGCAGTGAATCTCCCATTTGAAGTGATAGGACAGCAAGCCGCTATCCGCCCAACGGTGGCTGACCGAAGACCTTTGATTGGGCTTCATCCTGAATTTCCTGAAATAGGCTTGTTCAACGGACTTGGTACAAAAGGCGCTACGCTTGCTCCATTTTTTGCAAATCAGCTCGCCCAATTTTTAGTGAATGCTACTCCGCTTGATAATGAGGTAAGTGTAAGAAGATTTTTAAACCCCAACCTTCATTTAGAACAGCTCAATTAATATTGCCTTGCAAGAGTGCCTTTCCATCCCTGCAGCCCGGTCATCAGAGCGTACACCCGCCTGAAGCCCAGTTCCTCCATCAGCCGGAGGGCGGATTCAGTTCGCTTGCCGTTCCTGCAATAGATGAAATATGTTCGGTTCTTATCCATAGACACAAGCCGCTCAAGGAACTCCGGACTCAATACATCATAATTCACCGAACCGGGAATATGCAACTCCCGAAATTCCTCTTTGCTGCTGACGTCAATAAGGCGCGCTTTTTTCGCTTTATGTAGCCGAAACCTGAATTCATCCGAATTCAATTTTATCACTTCTTTCGAAAAAAATGAAAGAAGCGTTTGTCTTGTCTGCGCTACCGTTTGAAGTGAAATGAGAGCCATCACACTTGGTTTTATTTAGTTTACGTAATGAAACGTGAATGGTTTTTTTCAAAAACAAATCAGCCGAGAAAAGCTACGTTAAATTACTTACCGTCTGAAAAAAATAATTTCAACAGGTTTTCCATCTGGCGTGACAAGTGAGTGATGAACATCAAGGTTTACAAGTGTTTAAGCACGATGTACAGAAAAATAAAAATGTGGATACTGTGTGAATAACAATGATGAGCCGGTCTATCTTATATTACTCCGGGAATGATTGCTTTCCTGCCCGAGGGGTAGTGATTAAACTTTAACCGGTACCATTTATGATGTTTGATGGCGCGGGGGAAGAGATTGGCTGCTGTCCATAGTGCAAAGGAAAAACCGGGCAATGACCATGTGGCAACAGCCCATCCGCTCCATTCGATGATTTCACCCAAATAATTCGGACACGAAATCCACCGGAAAAATCCGCCCTCAGGGATTTTGTATTCGCCTTCTGCCGAATTTTTTCTGAGATGGATGAGTATGTTATCAGAAGAGAAATTGATGATAAACCCGGAAACAAAGAGCAATATGCCAAGGACGAATCTTACATCCGTCATCCAGGCATTCTCGTAACCCGGTTTCAATATGCCTAAATAATATCCGTTGAGAAATCCATTCATCCCGTTGAAGCAGATGGCCGAAACGGATATCAGCAGCGGCATCTGCTTCGACTTGTCGGGAATCCGCAGCGGGTAAATGATGCTGCGGTTGAAATAATGCGCCATCCATAATGAAAAGAAAAGCCAATTAACTGAACTTTTCTCACTGTTTTGCATGAAAAAACATCCAAACGAAAGGGGAGAAACAATCTCCATTAAAAACCAGCCGAGCCTGTTATTAATGGAAAATCCCCATCCTTTGCGGGCATGCCTGCCGTAGGGCGCAGTAATTTTCAGCAGCAGGAAAAAAATGATAACCGACAGGAGGCACCACGCTGTCAGCAGTTGTTTATAGACCGGTATCGTCATTGACATAGCTTGCATCAGGGGGTAATTTCCGATTGCAGCTTGATTTCATCAATGAGAATTTTTTCGGCTGCATCCATGTCGGGAATCTGAATAAAGTTTCCCTTGCCTTTGTAAGCGAGTTTCTTCATCATCCTAATGGCAGTTTCGTCCTGACCGAATCCCACTACTGACAGAATAATGCCGTTTTTAGCTTTCTGCCGCGATAATGAAAACATTTCGTTCTCGGAGTAGCCGGGATTGTTGAACAGACCATCTGTAGCGAGGATGATTTGATTGTTGCCATCCGGAATAAAGTTTTGCTCGGCAATGTTATACGCGGTTTCCAATCCTTTCACCCCGTTGGTGGTGCCGCTGGCTTTCAGCGTATCAATCAGCGTGATGATTTTTGCTTTGTCATCTGCCCTGGTAGGATGCAGCATGACGGTGGAAGTGGAGGAATATGTGATAAGGGAGATATAGTCAACCTTCCTTAAAACGGAAGTCAGTTTTTTCATGGAAGATTTCAGCAGCGGAAGCTTGTTGGGTTTCTTCATCGAGGAGGAAACATCAATCAAAAAGACAACATTATTGGGAGTATACTTGCTCAGAGGAAGTAAAGCACGGTCATCAGTGATAGCTAACACCACCGCCTCATCCGATTCAAGAACCATGGTATCGCTTGTTTGCTGTTCCGATGTTTGCTGCTCTGACTGTGCTTGAAACAGTGAGTCAGCTGTTAATGATAATTCATCCGCCCTGTTTTCCTTTGGTGCAAACCCCGGACAGATGATAAATGCTTTCGGGTCGAGCGAGAGGATGTTCCCCCTCAGCGTCAGTTGCAGAGGAAAGCCGCTATCGCTGGTGAATAATTCCACGCTTCGGAGAAACTCGCCCGTAAAGGAAGTGAAATAATAGATAGATATAGTGTCGTTTTCGCCCGGTTTGATTTTGTCTTTCGGAAGGTCAACGAAAATGTCATTTTGAGGAAAGGTAGGCAGAAAAAGGATTTCATCTGAGCCTGTATTGGTGAAGGTAAACTGTGCAGGGGGGGTGTTCCACAGGTGTACTTCTCCAAAATCAAAAAGCTGTTCCCGGAACTTCAGATTCTGCTGCTGGGAAAAAACGAATTGCTGCAACAGCATCTGGCACATGATGAAAATTAATTTTTTCATGGAGTGATAAAAACGAAAGGGCAGGGGACTTGGTATTTTTAACGGCTGCGTGTTTACTTTCCCTTCCACACCGGCTTTCGCTTCTCTGCAAATGCCCGCAATCCCTCTGCCGCGTCTTCTGTCTGCAAAACCTGTTGCAACATTTTAAGCAAAAACTGATGATGCCCGGAAGGCTCAACATTTTTCAGCTCATCCCAGGCTTTCAGCCCAAGGCGAATGGCAGAAGGAGAAAGGGATTTGATTTCATCAACCAGCGATTTAACTGCATTGTCAAGTTCTGAAGGTTCCACAACCTGCGTTGCTAATCCAAGTTCCAAAGCTTCTTCGGCTGAAAGCGTTTTTCCCCGCATGCAGTAATCCAGTAATTGCCGTGCCGGCATAATCTGAGCCAGGCTCGCCATCACCTGCATGGGCCAGATGCCGCGCTTCACTTCCGGCAGGCTGAACTGAACATTGCTGGATGCAATCACGTGCGTACATCCGCACACAATCAGATGCGCGCCCGCCAGTACATTGCCGTGCACCTGTGCAATGCAGGGCTTGTGCAGATGAACAAACGCATCGCCCAGCGCCACCGGAGAGGATGGCTCAGGAATGGTTGATTTCTTTTCATCCGCCTGCCCTGCAAACGCCTTCAAATCAGCGCCCGCGCTGAACACATCGCCATGGGCTTTAATCACTACCACCCATACGTCATTATTGTAATGCGCATAATTCAGCGCAAACACAATCTCATTCATCATCACCGGGTTCATCGCATTTTTCTTTTCAGGGCGGTGGAGCGTAACGGTGAGAACGTGCTCGTTTTCTTCAACGATGAGATAAGCGAAAGTTTGAGATGAGAGGCTTTTTGTTTGTTCCTGCGAAAAAACCATTGTTAATTTGATGTTTACTGACGGGCAGGTCAGTTTATTTCCTGTCTTAACCCTGGCTCAGGGGCAATTTTTACCAATAACATTTCCGCTTCCACAAACTTCTTCTCTTCCACAAATACCTCCTCCACCACGCCATCTTCAAATGCTTCAATCGTGTTTTCCATTTTCATCGAACTGAGAATCACCAATCCATCCCCCGGCTTCACTTTGTCTCCCGGCTTCACAAGCACCTTCACAACTTCTCCCGGCATGGGTGCAGCATATCCGCCCTTTACTTTTTCTGAAGCTCCTTCCGGAAAGCGTGGCATAATTTTCAGTATGATGCTGCCGGCATCATCGTCATGGATGTAAAGCGTTTCGGCTGATGAAGCGATGATGAAAGTTTTGCGGTGCCCCGCCACTTCGCAGGTGATAGCGTCTTTGGAAACTGAAATAAGATTGGCGGAAAACCCGGTGTCAGCGATTCTTACCGTGAATCCCCGCTCCGAAAATCTGTACATCACGGTCACCTCGTTTCCTTCCGAGGAAAACTTTTCCTCCTGCATTTTGAAAAAATTATTCCGCCAGCCGGAGGGCACATGTTTCAGCAATTCTTTTTTTTCTTCCCGTTGATTCCACAGCCACAATGTTGCTGCCGTGGCGATTTCATGAAGCTGTTTTCTCTCCAGAGATTTTTTTGAGCAGAGTTCAGAGTGCCTGCTGATAAAATGCGTGTTGAATTTTCCGGCTTCAAATTCCGGGTGGTTCAAAATGTCAATCAGGAAATTTTTGTTGGTGGCGATGCCAAGCAGCGCGGTTTTTTTCAGCGCGCGTCTCATTCTTCCGATGGCTTCGCTGCGCGTTGCGCCATGGGCAACCACCTTGGCTATCATCGGGTCGTAATGAATGTCAATGACCGAGCCGCTTTCAATCCCGCTGTCATAGCGCACACCGGAAACGATGGCGGGTTGGAAGCAGAGAATTTTTCCTGTTGTTGGAAGAAAATGATTGTACGGGTCTTCTGCATACAGGCGGCATTCAATCGCATGACCGTTCAGCCTGATGTCATTTTCTTTTACCGGCAGCAGTAAGCCCTGCGCAGCCTCAATCTGCAGCTTTACCAAATCCAGCCCGGTAATCATTTCGGTCACAGGATGCTCCACCTGCAGGCGCGTATTCACTTCAAGAAAATAAAAATTCAGCTTGTCATCCACGATGAACTCAACTGTCCCCGCATTGTCATATTTGATTGCCCTGGCAGCTTTCAGCGCTGCCACTGCCATTTTATCCCGCAGGGCGGAAGTCATAACAGGCGAAGGTGATTCTTCAATAATTTTTTGGTAGCGCCTCTGAATGGAGCATTCCCTTTCAAAAAGATGAATCACGTTTCCATGCTTGTCGCCTATAATTTGAAATTCAATATGGCGGGCGTTCTCAAAATATTTTTCAATCAGCAGCGTATCATCCCCAAAGGCATTGTGCGCCTCGCGCTTTGCGCCTTCAATGTCGTATTCCAGGGTTTTTTCTTCCCGGACAATTCTCATTCCCTTCCCTCCACCGCCAGCGGATGCTTTGAGCAGCACCGGAAACCCGATTTCGATTGCTTTCTTTTTAAGGGTTCCTGCTGATTGGTCTTTTCCATCATATCCGGGCACAACGGGAACATCATGCTTCAGCATGATTTCCTTCGCGCGAATTTTGTCACCCATCGCTTTAATTGTCTTCGCGCTGGGACCCACGAAGATGAAGCCTTCCTTCTCGCACCGTTCAGCAAATGATTCGTTTTCTGAAAGAAAACCGTAACCCGGATGGATGGCGTCAGCGCCACTCCGTTTTGCTGCATCAATAATTTTATCTTGATTGAGGTATGATTCAGCAGCCGTTTGCCCGCCAAGCGAGATGGCTTCATCGGCTTCTTTGACAAAAAGGGCGCTGCTGTCGGCATTCGAGAATACAGCCACCGTGGAAATGCCCATGCTTTGACAAGTACGCATCACGCGGATGGCGATTTCACCGCGGTTGGCTACCAGCAGTTTGCGGATGGCTTGTTTCATTATTTTTATGAAAGTAACTCTTTGCCGGAAACTTCATAATTGGCAAAGATGAAAAGAAAATTTATCGGAATAAAAATCCTCGGGTAACCTTTCTTTCCAGGAAATAGCTTAATAACAAACTGAACATCAAAAGTAGATTGAAAAGATGTGCATAACTCTGTGGGAATCAATAATTATTCCTTCCATTTATTTCCAACAATTGCTTGGGCTGCCATCAGGGTCTCTCTAAATTTATAAGGCGAAAAAGTTTAAGCGGATTTCTCATCTCAAAAACCACTTTCTCCAAAACTTGCAAAAAACCTCTTCCCATGTTCAACAGCACTTATCTGAGGCTTGTCATTAGTGTATCGGTAATTTTCTGCTATGGAGTGTCTGATGCCCAAACTGCGTATCCTTACTCAGGAGATTTCAGCAACTGTGCAGGTGGCACTGCGACATCGCCCACCGGGCAATGGACAAGAGACGTTGCCGCATTGCCCGCTGGGTTTACTTTCTCAGTTCAGTCAAATCAGTGGGAAGCTACTGACCTGGATGGAGTGGGCATCTGGCGCTCGCGCGTGATTGATATCTCTTGCCTCAGCAATGTGCGGATTGACATCAGTTTATCAGAGCCGAACACGCTGACGGCAAATGATACCGTCAAGGTGAGTTACATCCTCAATAGTGGCGCTGAAACGCTGTTTGCCACCAACGGTCAGATTGTAGATGAT
>DATLYB010000313.1:0-10527 GCA_035575215.1 Chitinophagales bacterium | reverse complement strand
AAGTAGTATTCAGATAAATACTTCAGCTTCGATATGCGCAGGCGATTCGTTCTTTGCAGGAGGGGATTGGCAGTCCGTTCCGGGGGTTTACACCGACACGTTTGTCTCTGCAAGCGGCTGTGACAGCATCGTCCAAACCACGCTAATCATTCTGCAAGGCTCAGTGACCAATATTTCACCAACAATCTGCGAAGGTGAAACCTACTTTGCTGGCGGAGCGCTGCAAACCACAGCAGGTGTGTATTTCGATACCATTCCGTTACCGGGAGGATGCGACAGCATTGTTATTACAACCCTTACCGTCAATGACACGGCTGTCACCAACCTCTCTTTTGACATTTGCAATGGAGACTCAATTTTTGCCGAAGGCTCATGGAGAAAAAATCCAGGCACTTATTTCGATAATTTAACCACCACAAGCGGCTGTGACAGCACGGTGATTACCAGCCTCACAGTACGCCCGCAGGCAATTTATAACTATGTTAAGCGTATTTGTGAAGGAGACTCGGCCTTAATTGAAGGCACCTGGTACGTATCACCTGTTACAATTTTTGATACGCTTGAAGGCGCGGCAGCCAACGGATGCGACAGCATTGTGGTTCACGAACTGATTGTGGTTAGCGGCAACGCGTTTAATCTGCAGGTTGACCCGCCCTCTCCGACCACGATTGACTCCGGGCAGAGCGTTCAGCTTCACGTTTATGCCAACACTCCGCAACCCGCCTTCCAGTGGAACCCTTCCAACACCCTGAGTTGCGATAATTGCTGGAATCCGATAGCGACACCGGTGAGGGACCAAACTTATAGCGTGACAGTAACCGATTCCAGTGCATGCAGTCAAGATTCTGCTGATGTCGAGATTCGCGTCAGGCTTTTTGAGCCGGACAATCCTGATGATTGTTTTCATTCCATTTACGTCCCCAATGCCTTCACTCCGAATGGCGATGGGGTGAATGACATATTTTATGTTTATGGGAACGGGATTGATTCGCTTTATTTCATCGTGGCCAACCGTTGGGGCGAAGTGATGTTTGAATCGCATGATGTGAATGCAGGCTGGGACGGATATTACCGCGGTGAACTGCAAATGCCTGGCGTTTATGTATATTACATCAAAGTTCTGTTTTGCGATGGCACCCGCCTTAAATATTCCCATCCTTACAGGAAGGGGAGCGTAACGCTGATTAGATAAGCCTCCCATTCATTCTGAAACTCCATCAGGAAAGCAGGTTATTGCATACATAATTGATTTTGAACTCCAAGATTTCAGTTCAATATTTGTGAACTAACTTGCCGGTATGCCATCAAAAATAAATTGGGCAGAAGCCATTCGCCCGCTTTTGAAAAAATACAAAAGCAGGAAGCACCCGCTCGGCTATCAGAACAACTACCAGCTTTTGGTGATGGTGATATTGTCAGCTCAGGACTCTGACCGGCACATCAATTCCCTTGCACCGGCTTTCTTTAAGGCATTCCCTGACATGGCAGCACTTGCGAAAGCAACTCCCGATGACCTGTTCCCATATATCGGCAAAGTGAGAAGCTCACGAAAAAAAGGCGAATGGCTTATCCAGATAGCTCGTCAACTAAAGACAGACGACAATATCCCACAAACAATGGAGGCGTTGACGCAACTGCCGGGCATCGGGCGCAAGTCAGCAAATGTGATAATGCGCGAAATGGGCGTGAAGCCTGAAGGCGTAATTGTTGACCTTCATGTAGTGCGTGTGGCGCCCAGGCTCGGTATTGCAGAGGGTACAGACCCCAAGAAGATTGAGCAGCAAATCATGGAAAAGATTCCGCAGAAAGACTGGGGTGAGGCAGGCATGGCTATCTCATTTTTAGGTCGAGAAATATGCAGACCGTCCAACCCGAAGCATGAGGTGTGCATAATGAATGAAGTTTGCAAATATTATAATGAATTGAAGAAGAAAAACTGAGCTCTCTCTCCTTTAAAAGTTACAGTATCACTATCACGCGGTGACGAAAGTCATTTCAGGCCGCTTTTAGGCTAAATAACTTTCAATAGAATATGAAAGCTGAACGAGTCAGTTGTCTGGATTGTGTGGTGCGGCATTGTACTGTTCTGAAAAATTGCGCTCCAGAATTATTGAGCCAGATTAATAGCAAGCGAAGCCGGCTTCTTTTCAGAAAGGGACAGCCGATAGCCAGCAGCCGTATGTATTTTTCAGGAGTGTATGTTTTATCATCCGGAATCGCAAAAATTTACCGCAGCGGTCCCAAAGGAAGGCAGTTTATCTTCCGGCTGATTAAGGAGGGGGATTTGTTCGGTTACCGTATGAACAGTGAAGAGCCCGGACAACACCTGGCGGTGGATGCCGTGGAAGACTGCGAGGTGTGTTATATTGAAAAAAATGATTTTGAAAAAGCCGTGAACGAGTCACCGGAAGTGCGGCAGCAGCTTTTGATTTTCTATCATACCGAGTTGTTTGAATTGTTATCGCGCACCTGTCATCTGATGCAGATGAATGTGCGGGAAAGGATAGCCGATACCCTGTTGTATATTTTTCGGACGTACCAGCAATATCAGAAAGGCAGGCAGGAAATACGCATCAGTCTCGGCAGACAGGATATTGCTGACCTTGCCGGAACAACCAAAGAGCAGGTATCCCGCACGATTACGGAGTTCAAATCACTCGGAATTATCAGGGCAAGCGGAAAATCGCTGGGTATGACAGCTCCCGAAACCCTGCGGGCAATTGCCGGCTACGGGTGGAATGATTAGTGGATTGCCTCGAATGCTTTGGAATTACTGCTCTTGATTTTCAAAATACTGCCGTTTCTTTTTTTATCCGTATCGGATAGTAAAGTTCAGGGAACCAGCTTCTTGCCAAGTTGACTTAATTGCGGTCTCCCCCCAACCCATTCTCAGCTGTTAAAATACTGAACATCTTCTTCAGTTCATGTTCAAATCGTGGATTAGCCGGTCAACGGAGAGCAGTTAACTTTAGCCGTTTCATAAAAGGGAAGAAGTATGTCTTCGAAAAACGGAAAGGAAAAACCAAGGAAAGAAAAAGGCCCGGGCTTTATCGCACGGGCTAAATTATTTTTGTCGGATGAGCGCGTACCAAAGGTCATCGGGCTGACGCTGATTTTCTTCGCATTGCTGCTGCTGGTGTCTTTCGTATCGTATTTATTCACATGGAGAGCAGACCAATTCATCCCGCCCAGCGAGCGCGCCATCAACAAAATAGGGCAGGCAGGCGCCCTTGTAGCGGAGTGGTTTTTCAGCAATGGCTTTGGCATCACATCGTTTGTTTTCGTACCGCTGCTGCTGTTTACGGGAATCCGGCTTGTCAATCAAACCATTCCCTTGCCTCTGCGAAGCTTTTACAAATACACTTTCCTTGCACTGGTGTGGTTCCCGCTTACGTTTGCGTTCATCTTCAGTTCACCTAAAATCATTTTTCCCTGGGGGGGTGCATTCGGGGAATATCTTTATTCGCAAATATCATTTTACATCGGTTGGGTGGGAACGCTTGCCCTGATTGTGTTCAGCCTGCTGATTTTCCTTGTCGTGCGGTTCAACATCAATTTCGGGAAGCCGGTATTTTCATTCATCAGTAAGAAACTTCCCGATATCCGCCTGAATGAAGAAACCGATGTGATGAAGTGGGAAAAACAGATTGTGAATGAGAACAAGCAAGCAAATGTGTTGGAGAGAGAAATCGAACCTGCTGAAAGTGAACAGAAAAAGAAAGCGGCTTCCAGCGGCATCCCGGAATTTGAAATTGTTGACCCTTCGGTTTCTCCGGCTGAACCACATGCCGTGAAGGAAGAAGAGGTTGACGAACTGCAAGTGGATATTGTGGAAACGGCTGAGGAATCGCTGCTTCCTGAAAACCTCCATATCAATTATGACCCTACGCTTGACCTTCCCGATTACCAATATCCCACGCTCGATTTGCTGAAAGTATATGGCGATGAAAAAATCACCATTGATGAAGAGGAAGTAAACAAGAACGTGAACCAAATCGTGGAAACGCTGAAGAACTACGACATTGAAATTTCAAAAATCAAAGCCACGGTAGGACCCACCGTCACGCTGTATGAAATCGTTCCGGCTGCCGGGGTGCGTATCTCCAAAATTAAAAACCTGGGTGACGACATCGCCATGAGCCTGTCAGCCCTCGGCATCCGCATTATCGCGCCTATGCCGGGCAGAGGCACCATCGGCATTGAAGTTCCCAACATTAAAAAGCAAGTGGTATCCATCCGCTCGCTGCTGGCATCAGAAAAGTTTCAGAACTCAACGTTTGACCTCCCTATTGCGCTGGGAAGAAATATCTCCAATGAAATCATCGTGGAGGATTTGGCGAAGATGCCGCACCTACTCGTTGCCGGGGCCACCGGGCAGGGTAAATCAGTGGGATTGAACGCCATTCTTATGTCGCTGCTTTACAAAAAGCATCCCTCCCAGCTGAAGTTCATCCTCGTTGACCCCAAGATGGTGGAGCTCTCCATTTTCAAAACGATTGAAAAGCATTTTCTGGCAAGGCTGCCGAATTCCGAAGAGGTGATTATCACCGACACCAAGAAGGTGGTTCACACGCTGAATGCGCTCTGCATGGAGATGGATGAGCGCTTCAACCTTCTCACGAAATGCAATGCGCGCAACATCAAGGAATACAACGCCAAGTTTGTAGCTCGCAGGCTGAATCCTCTGCATGGGCATAAATTCCTGCCGTACCTCGTGCTGGTGATTGATGAATTTGCCGATTTAATCATGACGGCAGGCAAGGAAATCGAAACGCCCATCGCACGGCTGGCACAGAAAGCAAGAGCCGTGGGGCTGCACCTGATTATTGCCACACAGCGTCCTTCGGTGAACATTATCACCGGCATCATCAAAGCGAATTTCCCAGCGAGAATTGCGTTCAAAGTCACTCAGAAGGTTGACTCAGGAACCATTATTGACGCCTCGGGCGCTGACCAGCTCATCGGCAGAGGCGATATGCTGCTGTTGCTCGGAAGCGAACTCACCCGCCTGCAATGCGCCTACGTTGATACGCCTGAAGTTGAAGCAGTGGTCAACTTTATCTCCAGCCAGCCAGGCTATCCCGAAGCGTTTCAATTGCCCGAATATATAGACGACAAGGACGAAGCCGCTGCGGGCAATCTTGACCCTAATGAGCGTGATGATAAATTTGAAGAAGCAGCACGCCTCATCGTGCAGACTCAGCAAGGCTCCACCTCTTTGTTGCAAAGAAGGCTTAACTTGGGCTACAATCGGGCAGGACGGGTCATGGACCAGTTGGAGATGGCGGGGGTTGTAGGTCCCAGCCAGGGCAGCAAACCCCGCGATGTGCTGATTAAAGACATGATGGAGTTGGAACGGTTTTTGGCTCAAAAAAAGCCTGAAAAAGTAGCTACATGAGATTATTCCTGCTTACGCTGATTTTCTTCCTTACCTCGCTTGCCATTGCCCAAAACCCCGCTGACAGAAGGATTCAGAACGACCCCGCTGCACAGGAGCTGCTTGACCGCGTCAGCTCCAAGTATAATGCCGCTGCCTCCCTGAAGGTGAATTTTTCGCTGATGGTTGACACGCCTGATGAAGACGCATACATGAAATCAAAGGGTATGGTTTACCTGAAGAAAGATAAATACAAGATTGATACGGAAGAAATGCTGATAATCTGCGACAACGTAAAACGCTATGTTTATCTGAAAGAATCCAATGAACTGCAAATCAACTTTTTCGAGCCGGAGGAAGATGAGATTGAAAGTCCCAGCGAACTTTTTGAAATCTACAAGAAAGATTACTTCTACCGCCTGAGCGGTGAAATCACTGACAATAACCGCAAACTTTCGGTCGTGAGCCTGTTGCCGGCTGACATCAGGCAATCGCCCTATAAAATGATATTGCTCTACGTGGATAAAGAGAAGAATCAGATTGTAAAAGGGGAAATTCTTGCCAAGGACGGAATCAAGTACACCTACACTATCTCATCAGTGGAAGAGAGTCCGGTGCTTGATTCTGAATTTACGTTCGACCCGTCCGACTACCCGGGGATTTATGTAGATGATATGACCAAATAATCTGAATCACTGATGTTACACTGTTTTTTTGGAAACTTTAATTTAGCCGACCTGAAACGTTACTCTATAATTCACTGATTCTTCCAGCGAGCAGATAAAGCACCGCCATTCTGATTGCCACGCCATTTTCCACCTGGTCTAATATGATGGAGCGGCTGGGGTCGTCAGCCACGTCAGATGAAAGCTCAACTCCGCGGTTGATGGGTCCGGGATGCATGATGACAATATCTTTGTTCAGGCTGTCAAGCAGCTCTTTATTGATGCCATAATAAATGGCGTATTCCCGCAGGGAAGGGAAGTACTGGCTCTTTTGCCGCTCAAGCTGTATGCGCAGCACATTGGCCACGTCACACCACTTCAGTGCTTCCCGTACGTTATAGGATACCTTCACTCCCAGCTTTCCGATATGCATCGGAATCAGCGTGGGCGGACCGCACACCATCACTTCAGCGCCCAGCTTTTGCAGGCAGAAGATGTTGGAGAGCGCCACGCGCGAGTGCAGGATGTCGCCAAATATCCCCACGCGCAAGCCTTTAAAGTCTTTCAGTTTCAGCCGCTCGCGGATAGAATAGGCATCGAGCAGCGCCTGCGTGGGATGCTCATGGGTGCCATCGCCCGCATTGATGATTTGCGCGTTTACGTACTTTGACAGGAACACGGGAGCGCCAGCGCTGGCATGCCGCATCACGATCATATCCACCTTCATCGCCAGGATATTGTTCACCGTATCAATCAGTGTTTCGCCTTTTTTCACCGATGATTGCGCTGCGGAAAAATTGATGATGTCGGCAGACAATCTCTTTTCCGCCAGCTCAAACGAAATGCGGGTGCGGGTGGAGCTTTCGAAAAAGATGTTGGCAATGGTGATGTCGCGCAGCGAAGGTACTTTCTTGATGGGACGGCTGAGCACTTCCTTAAAGCGGTCAGCCGTGGAAATAATAAGCTCAATGTCATCACGGGTGATGTAGCTGATTCCCAGCAGGTGTCTGACACTGAGCGCGCTCATTTTCCGAAATGCTTTATTGTTTGTGATTACGCATGATAATCCGCTGCATCACCGAATTAACGAATCATTCATTCTTTTTTCGGCAATATCAAAACCTTGTCCTCTCCGTCAATTTCTTTCCACTCCACTTTTACATATTCAGATTCGATGGCGTCAATGGTTTTGCCGACATAGGTAGGCTGGATGGGCATTTGCCTGCTCAGGCGTCTGTCAATCAGCACGAGCAGTTCCACCTTGTCCGGTCGTCCGAAATCAAGCAGGGCGTCAAAAGCGGCACGAACGGTGCGTGCCGTAAAGAGCACGTCATCCACCAGCACCACATCTTTGCCTTCAACGGAGAAATCAATCGTTGTATCACTGGCGGTATGCACTTTCTCGCTTCTGCGAAAATCATCGCGGTAGAAGGTGATGTCCAGAACGCCATATTTCAGACTCACTCCTTTGCGTATTTCTTTCAGCCGGTGAAAGAGCCTGTCGGAAAGATGAACGCCCCTCGGCTGAATGCCGATGAGCGCCATGTTGGAAAAATCCTTGTGGTTTTCAATCAACTGGTAGCAAAGGCGGTCAATGGTGAGGGCGAATTTTTTGCTATCGAGGATGACGCGGGCAGGCATTCCGTTTCGGCAGGGCAAATATATACTAAAACGGGACAGTATTTTCAGGAAGCAGCAGCAGGGATTTATACCAAAACAAAATCAGGATTGCGGAAAGACAACAAGCGGCAATGGAGGCAGAACTGCTGTCACCTTGGGGGCTGTTACTAATCATTCCTGAAAAACCCGACCGCTGTGGGGTATATATTCACGAATAATTCACAATACTCAACACTCAACACTTAACATGCTCTGCTGTGAATAACTTCAATCCAAAAAAAATCAGAAGGACTACATTTGCGAAAATTTCATCCATGAAAAATGCACTCGTTTTTTTTGTCAGCATCGCCTTGCTTTCTTCCTGCGCGGTAAAGAAAAAATATGCTGACCTTCAGGCTCTGCATGATGAGCTGACGCTGAAGTCAGAGGACTGTCAGAAAGAACTGGCTAAGAAAGAAGCCGAACTGGCGGAGCAAGCCGGCAAAATCAAAGGTTTGCAGGATGAGCTTGAGCATGAGAAAAAAACGAATACTAACCTGCTTGACCGTCTTGCCGACCTTATGGTCGTGAGCCAGATGGGTGCTGAAAGCATTAAAAAATCGCTGGATGCCATCAATGAACAAAGCCGGTACATCCAGGAATTGAATAAAAATGCCAGGATAAAGGATTCGCTCAATCTGGCGCTGGTGACAAACCTGAAGCGTTCGCTCGCTGACGTGAAAGATGAAGACGTGAAGATTGAAGTGAAGAAAGGCGTAGTTTACATTTCGCTGTCAGACAAAATGCTGTTCAAGTCGGGCAGCTACAAAATACAACCTCAGGCAGAAGCCGTGCTGGGAAAAATCGCCCAAATCATCAATGATCATAAGGAGTTGGATATCCTGGTGGAAGGGCACACCGATAATGTTCCCATTAAAACCGACTGCCTTGATGACAACTGGGACCTCAGCGTGATGCGCTCCACCGCGGTGGTGCGGCTGCTGCAAACCAAATTCAATGTGGCACCTGAGAGGATGACAGCGGGCGGCAGGTCGGAATATGTTCCAAAAGCTTCAAACGAAACCGCCTCAGACCGCAGCCTGAATCGCAGAACGGAAATCATCATACTTCCCAAGCTCGACCAGTTCTTCCAGTTGATAACGCCCGCACAGGATACCCTTAAGACGAAGTGAGTTGGTTTCATTGGTAATCGGGCAGATATGCAAGCGCAGCAGGCAGGACTGCTGATGTCCGTTTCATTATTTCGGTAACCTGATTGTCCGTTGGTATAACTAATCCTTAAATTCGCTAAGGACGCGGTTGTTTTTCTAAAATTACTCGACACCCACCACGCAACATCTCGCCCATGTCATTCCCTGTCATAGATGTTTCTGCATTAATCACCGGTGATTCCGCTTTATCGCTAAAAGCCGCAGAGGCTCTTGGCTGCGCCTGCCGTGACAATGGCTTTTTCTATATTACCGGGCATGGCGTTGATGAAGAGTTGCAAAAACGGCTGGATCAGTACAGCCGCGATTTTTTTGCGCTGGATGAAACCGAGAAAATGAAAATCTCCATGAGCAAAGGCGGGCGGGCGTGGCGTGGATATTTTCGCCTTGGCGGTGAGCTTACCTCCGGCAAGCCTGATTGGAAAGAAGGGATTTATTTCGGAAAAGAATTGCCCGCATCGGACAGGCGCGTCAAAGCCGGGCTGCCCCTGCATGGCAGCAACCTTTTCCCCGAATATCCGGCCGAGCTGAAAGAAACAGTTATTCAATATATGGATGCCCTCACGCAAACAGGGCACGCTTTAATGAAAGGCATCGCGATGAGCCTTGGCTTACAGCCTTCCTATTTCCATGACCGCTGCACCGCTGACCCGCTTATTCTGTTCCGCATCTTTCATTACCCGCCTCCATCGCGGCCGCAGCAATGGGGCGTGGGTGAGCATACTGACTACGGGCTGCTCACCATTCTCAAACAGGATGACGCTGGCGGTCTGCAGGTGTTGTCAAAAGGCACATGGCTCGATGCGCCTCCTTTGCCCGAAACGTTCGTATGCAATATCGGTGACATGCTCGACCGTATTACAGGCGGGCTTTACCGTTCAACGCCTCACCGCGTAATGAATATTTCGGGTAAAAGCCGATTCTCCTATCCCTTCTTTTTTGACCCTAACTACGAATCGCGCGTTCAGCGCATCGAAAACATCCCGGTTGCTTCGGATGTCCATTATCAGCGCTGGGATAAAGAAAACGTTCACTTGTTCGAAGGAACCTATGGCGATTACCTGCTCAGGAAGGTGGGAAGAGTGTTCCCGCAACTGGAGAAGGCAGTGTTGAGGTAACAATCACTCAACACTATTTTGACAATCCTGCTTACTTGCAGAAGATATTTTTACTTATTTTGGCAGCCCAAAAAATTTAACCCCATGGATGTCTTGTTTAGAACTGCCTGTTTTCTCTTTTCCTTGTCATGTTGTTCAATGGTGGCAACCGCTCAAAAGGTAACCATTTCGGGCAAGGTGACTGATGAACTGAGCAAGGAGCCTCTTATAGCCGCCAGCGTATTGGTGAAGGGAACCGCTATCGGTGCCGCCACAGATGTGGACGGAGTTTTCAAATTTGAAATAGATGATACTTCAGAAGTGACGCTTGTCATCACTTACGTGGGTTATGAAGACAAGGAAATCGTTCTGAAAAGACCATTTCAATTTGTGAACACCACGCTGAAAAACTTCGTGATTCAGGGTGACCAGGTGGTGGTCACCGGTTCGCGTGTGAGCGAAGCCATTATTGAATCAGGCACCACAATAGACAAGATTGATGCAAAAGCCATCAAGACTGCTCCATCGGGCAATTTCTACGCAGGCCTGAGCGTGCTGCC
>DATLYB010000312.1:0-2844 GCA_035575215.1 Chitinophagales bacterium | reverse complement strand
GAACTTTTGCCGCATCACC
Organism: Chitinophagales bacterium; assembly: GCA_035575215.1. Classification (GTDB taxonomy): domain Bacteria; phylum Bacteroidota; class Bacteroidia; order Chitinophagales; family CAIOSU01; genus DATLYB01. The sequence goes on along the minus strand of DATLYB010000312.1, from coordinate 2,825 downwards.
ACATAGACAGCCGCTATCGCCAGCATGGGCACGCACACCAGGAGGTATTTTTTTATGCCGGCATTTGTAAAAAAATAAAACGTCAGCGGCACGACCGCAAAGTAAGTGATGGCATTTTCTTTCGAGAACAGGGCGAAAACAAAACTCACCCATGCGAGGAGAAGGAGATACAGCTTCTCTTTTTTAACAAACAACACGCTAAAATGCAGCGTCAGCAGCGCTCCCAGCATGCCCATGATTTCATCGCGTCCTTTGATGTTGGCGACAGCTTCGGTGTGGATGGGGTGTGCGGCAAATAACAGCGCGGCAATAAACGGAATATTCCATCTGAAAGAGGCGGGAGCCTCCCATTGAAGCAAATCAATCAAAAGAAAAAATATCAGCATGCTTATCAGCGCGAACAGCATCACGTTGATGAAGTGACTGATGTGGGGATTCAATCCGAAGAGCTCGTATTCTATGGCAAACGTCACCAGCGATAACGGGCGGTATCGTCCGCCCTCCACCAGCTTGTAGCCCTCACCGAAAAAACCATAAAACGCATCGGTAGTGAGCAGTTTCGGTATCCCTTTGAATCCCTGTTTGGTCAGCGTATTCTTGGTGATGACGATGGTGTCATCCACGGCATATTCGTTGCCGATGGTGTTGGCGTAGATGATAAAGGAAAATGCAAAAACGATGAGCCCCTGAATCCTGAAGATGTTTTTATCAGGCTGCCGTTGAATCTTAACCGTTTGCTTTTTAAGCTCCGCTTCTTTGCGCTTTTCCTTGCGGTTCATGGTGAGCAAAAATAATGAAACGAATACTCGTGATTTAAAAGGAAGAAGGGGGGATAAGGCAAACTGCAATTTCCCTTTGCATGTTGCTTTTGATTTTTTAAACGAAGGTTGTTTTCAGAATTTAATTGCTATTCCTTGGAGAGGGATTCGGTGTAAATCACGTTCATGGCTGAGTCGAACACGCGAATCATGTATATGCCTTTGGCGAGAGTGTTGATGTCGAATTTCTGAACCGAGTCAACATTGTTGGCTGCCTGTGAAAATGACAGCATCCTTCTTCCGAAAATATTATACACTTCCACGGTTGAGACTTCATTCTCCGGAAGGTTTTTAATCAGGATGTAATCTTTTGCAGGATTGGGATAGATTCTGATTTTTTCGGTCTGAGCGGCTGCAATTCCAACGGGTTCCTGGGCTGTTGCCTTGTAGGTGCTCACTATCACGGTATTGGCGCTGTCGCCCACTACCCACGCCCGCAACTGAACGGTGCCGTTTCCGGGTATATCGTTCGGATAAAAATGAACATCGAAAGTTTCCGAGCTGCCCGGGTCAATGGTGAAAGGTATCGGGGATGCGCTAACATGCGTCAGGTAACATTGGTTGCCGTCACAGACCGCTGTTCCATCCCATCCGGAAGGAATTTCCTCAACAAATCTCACCCATTCCACTTCCACCGGAAAAGCTTTATTGTTTGTTATTGTCGCGTGTGCAACCACGTCCGTTACGTCTGCAGAAGAAGTAACGAAAGTAGTGTCGCTGCTCAAAGAAAGCGATTGTCCCCGCAAGAAAACGTGACTGAGGAGGGTGGTTATTATGAGTACGGAAATCCTTTTCATTCCCGTGGTTGGAGTTATGCTTATCAAATTTACAAAATTACTTACGAGAATTCCAAAGATTTTGTGACACGGTTAACAAAAATTAACCCGGGCTTCTGTCCTTTCTGCTGCTCAATCTGATTGAGGCAAAAAAGGAAGGGGCTACTGTTTAATCAGCCTTACGATGTCATTGATGATTTCCTGCCCCGAACTGGGACGCTTGGCATTGGGGTCGGCAATGTTTCCGTTCTTATCAATCAGCATGTAGCGGGGAATGGAGTGTACTCCGAAATATTGCGCAGCGCTTGAACTCCAGCCGCCCGGTGACAAAGTGTTAAAACCTTGTATGCCATTTTTTTCGATGGCATTTTTCCATGTGATTTCATCGTTATCAATAGATATGTACAGGAAGACAACCTGTTTCAGATGTTCAGGGGAAAGCATTTTGTGCAATTCCTTCGCATACGGAAATTGCTGACGGCAGGGACCGCACCAGCTTGCCCAGAAATCTACGTAAATAACTTTACCCTTGAAATCATCCAGATAGACTTTGTTTCCTTTCAAATCAATCAGAGTAAAAGGCTGGCTTGATTTCCTGGGTTCCTTTGTTTTTGATTCCTTTTCTTTTATTTCAGCCTCTTCCTTCGGCTTTTCTTTCTTTACGACTTTTGCCGTGATTTCTGCCTGGCATTTGGAAGATACGGCTTTTGCATAATCTCCTTTAAGATCTGACTGCGTCAGGGCGCGGTGAAGTTTCTGAACGGTTTCTGGCGATGCCTTGTCGCAATAATTGAAAAGCTCGTTGGCAAGCCAGTAATTAAAAGGCTCACCGCTCAGGTAACGCAGGGCGTAGCTGTATTCCCGCTCCAGCATGTCGGAGTAATCGGTGAATTTCACAAAGCTGTTCTGAGCGGAAGTGTTGTAGCGGATGTAGTTGCTAAGAAATCTCCGGTAAGCAGGGCTGTTGATGTCTCTTTCATCCATCAGTTGAAGGCTGTTCATTTCCGAAAGCATGATGTCGGGAATGCGGGAGGCTTTCAAGCCTGTAGGGTCATCGCTCTTGGCGATTGAATACAGAAGAAGCAATTCAAAATAGTGATAGGAAATCTGGTTGTTCAGAAAGTCGCGGAACACGGGGGTGATAGTGTTTTTGTCAAAATGTTCTTTCATGAACTTCATCTGTTTCATGCGCTGTTCGAAAATCAACGATTCAAAAACATCAATGGTTGCG
>DATLYB010000311.1:0-2301 GCA_035575215.1 Chitinophagales bacterium | reverse complement strand
CGACAGAAGGCAGATGAATGGATGACCGATTACAATTATCACCGTCCTCATAAGGCTCTGAATTATCAAACCCCATTGACTTGTTATGAACTTCAACACGATAAAAACTCTATTTTTAAATGGTCGAAAAAACGGGGAAGCTGACACCTGCTACGGTGAAAACCCAGTGTGTCAAAGACCTTGAAAACATGGGCGCACTCGGCAATCATGTTTGGATATTCAGCAAGAAAGGAATTAATCAGGAAATTGATGGTTTACGGGAAAACGTTCTGAAAGTATTGAAAAAAGAAGATGGGACACCTATTGATGAGCTAAGTGTAGTTGGGCATATTGGGGAGGGTAAGTGAAGATTTTGAGCTGTCTCCAAGATAGAAACTGAATGGTTGAAAGTCATCACTTAAAGAGTCGGGGGAATTAATAACACTCAGATATTGATTGCAGGGTAAAAAATCTGGTTCAATAAATCCAGGGGCACATTGGTTCGCCATATAAATTTTATTATCAGGAACAAAATTCCAAATACTTAAGAAGTCTGTTTGTCCGTTGAAAATCAAAAGCTCATTTTTGCAGCGCGCTAAATACTTTTAACATTACTCGTACCAATGATTTACCTCCTCATTTTCGGTCCGCTGGTTTCCTTCTCGCTCATCGTGATGCTGCTGGGCAATTTTTTTGAAAAGGCAGGCATTGAGCGCAGGAAGGCGCTTGTGCCGCTTCATAACCTGCTGACGCTGTTTAAAATTATTGACCGCACCCCATTGTGGGGGGTGCTTTATTTTATTCCGTACATCAACATCATTCTTATCATCTGGCTGATTACGGAGTTTTTGAAAGTGTTTGACAGGCGCGATATTCCTTCGCAGGTGCTGGGCATTTTCTTCGGCTACATCTACCTGCCGGTGCTGAATTATACCAGCAAAATCAATTATGTGGATGCGAAGCCGGTGGCAAAGCGCTCAGCCGCGCGCGAATGGACGGACGCGCTGATATTCGCGGTGGTGGCTGCCACGATTATACGTGCCTTCATCATCGAAGCATACACCATCCCCACCTCTTCGATGGAGAAAACGCTGCTGGTGGGCGATTTCCTGTTTGTGAGTAAGTTCCATTACGGAGCGCGGGTGCCGATGACGCCCCTGGCGTTTCCGTTTGCGCATCATACGATGCCGCTCATCGGCACCAAATCGTACCTGGATTGGGTACAGTTGCCCTACTATCGCCTTCCGAAGCTGCAGGACATCCAGCGCAACGATATTGTGGTGTTCAACTGGCCGCAGGAGGATTTTCGCCCGGTGGACAAGCGGGAGAATTACATCAAGCGATGTGTAGGAATTCCGGGCGATACCGTTGAGGTGATTGCAGGCATCCTGTATGTGAATGGAGAAAAAGCCTACGAGCCGGAGAACATGCAGTATCAGTATTACGTGCAGACGGACGGTTCAGCCATCAACCCCAAAGCGATTCAGGAACTCGACATCACCGATGGGGGCAGAGTGCCCTCCAACAAGGGGCTTTATCTTCTGAGCCTCACCTCGAAGAGCTATAAGGCGGTGAAAAAATTCGGAAACGTAAAGAACACGGAAAGAAAAATAATGCCCAAGGGAAATGTGGAGCCGCAGCGGTATTACTTTCCACCTGATTTGAAAAAATTCCCGTGGAATGTTGATTACTACGGACCCATCGTGGTGCCAAAAAAAGGCGCTTCCGTGAAACTGACCCTGGACAACCTGCCTCTGTACGAGCGGATTATCAGCCTGTATGAAGGCAACAGGCTGGAGAAGAAAGACGGCAGGATTTTTATCAACGGGCAGGAAACTGACAGCTACACGTTCAAGATGAATTACTACTGGATGATGGGCGACAACCGCCTGAATTCGGAAGACTCGCGCTTCTGGGGCTTTGTGCCCGAAGACCATATAGTAGGGAAAGCCTGGATTATCTGGCTTTCGTTAGACAAAAACAAAAGCTTATTCGGCAAAGTGAGGTGGAACAGGATGTTCAGCCTGATAAAAAGTACCTGAGATTTCTACCCAGCTACGGAAATATAACGTGCTTATTTCCGCATTGCAGAAAATTGAACCCTTGTTTGCATGAGCCGCAGTTTTCGCAGTTCGCGCAGCACCCATTTGCGGTAAAGATTCATCTGTTCTGGAAGCAGTTGCTTCCTGTCGTACAACCCTTTTGCATTCCGCTGGCGAAAGGCTTCATACAGCGTCACGGCACATGCCACGGAAATATTCAGGCTGCTTACCATGCCCGCCATCGGAATGGTGAGTGTTTCATCCGCGTACTGCATGATTT
>DATLYB010000310.1:0-13633 GCA_035575215.1 Chitinophagales bacterium | reverse complement strand
TTTTGTATCTCGGAGGCGGTGGCGCTTTATCTGCAGAAATATATTCTATACAGAAAACGGAAGGTGTTTTTCGCTAACGGCAAAGAAAATGAACTGGTGGATTTAATGCTCAAGCATAAAGACACCGAAAGATTTTTATTCCCGTGTTCGGATGTCTATAAAGAAGGTCTTACTGAAGCGATGGAAGCCGTAGGATTGAATTTCGACAAGGCGGTTATCTACCGCACTGTCAGCAGCGATTTGTCCGACATGAAGCATAACTTCAATTATGATATGATCGTGTTCTTCAGTCCATCGGGCGTGAAATCGCTTTTTGACAACTTCCCTAAGTTTAAGCAAAACACTACGCGCATTGCCGCCTTCGGAAAAACCACCGCAAAGGCTGTTCAGGAATATGGGTTGCGGCTTGATATTGAAGCACCCCTGCCCGAACTGCCTTCCATGGCGAGCGCTCTTGATAATTACCTTTCAATTTCAAACGCGAAGTAACAGGTAACAGCGTTACGTCATCATAATATCATTCAGGGATTAATGTTCGTTAGAACCCGCAGCAGGTGGTTTTGTGTTCGTTAAAACACTGTTAACTTTATTGCAGGCATCACGTCAGACTGTTTAAATGAAATTCACTGGTTTATTTCTTCTGGTTTTGTTTTCTCATTTTCATTCCAAGGGACAAACCGCACCGTTGTACTCCAATTTCATGTTCATCAAGCAGGTATATAATCCGGCAACGGTCGGAAGCGAAGAGTCGCTTGATATTGCCGTACTCTACCGGGCGCAATGGGTAAATATTGACAAAAGCCCTTCGGTACAGGCGGTTTCCATCCATTCTCCCCTCACAGTTTTAAACTCAAGCGCAGGAATCTTCGCCACTAATGAAATGCAGGGCGAAGAAAGATTTACAACACTGATGTTATCGTATGCCTACGGGCACTCATTCAGAAAAGGAAAAATTGCTTTCGGCATTAGTGCGGGAATGATGCAGCGGGCTATTGACGGCTCGCGGCTGCGTTCCCCGGAGGGAATTTATTCAGGAAGTGTTGACCATGAGGATGATTTCATTCCCGATAAATTAACCAGCGCCTTCACCGGTGACTTCAACGCGGGCATCTACTTCCAGACAAAAAATTTTTATGCCGGTATTTCAGCCAACAACCTGTTGGAAAGTGATGTAAAGCTTAAGTGGCAACACTTTAGTTCTGAGGTGAAAAACACACGGTATTATACGGTAACCGGAGGGTACCGAATCAAAACCGCAAAGAAACTTTATCTGGTCCCTAACGTATCTCTGCGGACTGACTTTGTCAATGTACAGGCAGAACTCAATGCAATTTTACACTACCGGGATAATATATACGCTGGCGCTTCGTTTAGAGGGCTTGCGCCAGATTTAAAAGACGCATTTATTGCGATGGCAGGTTTCAAGGTTTTTAAAAATTTGCGGGTTGGATATAGTTATGATTTTTCCCTGTCATCACTCAATAATTCAAACAGTGGTTCGCATGAAGTATATGTACGGTATAGTATTCCGATTAAGGATTTGCTCAGCCCCGGTAAAATAATTTACAACCCCCGGTTCTTATGAAATTTAAAAATTCGATGAACTATGTTTAATTTTCGCGGCTCGTTTTATGCAGATGTGGGAAATAAAGAAGGTGAGATTTTTTTCTTTTTTGTAAAACGTGTATATTTACACGCCCTATTAAGGGATGTGCTTATTTTAAGTTAAAAAATTTATTCTCATGAAAAGGAATCTGCTCATCACATTAACAGCCGGAGTATTTTTTCTTGCAGGCTGCAGCGGGGGTTATAATGGTCAACTCATCGGGGTGCAAGACCGTCCGGGATGGACGAATGTCATTCCCTACGGCATGGTTTACATCCCTTCGGGAACGTTGCATATCGGTCCCAGTGACCAAGACGTCAATAATTCCATGATTCAAAGAAGCAAGTCTATTTCAATTCAAGGGTTCTACATGGATGATACAGAAATTACCAATAACGAATATCGTCAGTTTGTCAATTGGGTAAGAGACTCTATCGCTGCTAAAACAGTGGGCGGGGACTACATCATTACCGATGAGACCACGGGCAAAGAAAAACTGGACTGGGATAGGGTTCGCGATTTTGATTACCAGGATGAAGAGAATTCTTCTGCGATTGAAGAAATGTACTATCCCGAAAACGAAAGAATCTGGGACAAAAAGGAATTCGATGTAGCTAAATTGAATTACGAGTATTACTGGATTGACATTAAAGAAGCGGCAAAAGTTGCCAGCCGCGGGAAACCCCGTTCCGATTTCATCGTGAAAAAATCCACCAATGCTTTTCCTGACACCCTCGTGTGGGTGAGGGATTTCTCCTATTCCTATAATGAACCGATGACGAGGAATTATTTCTGGCATCCCGCATTTGATGATTACCCCGTAGTGGGGGTTACGTGGGAACAGGCGAATGCGTTTAGCGCTTGGAGAACAAAGTTTTGGGAAGATTACAGAACCGCTAAAGGCGAGGTTATCAATGATCCCTTCCGCTTGCCTACTGAGCAGGAATGGGAATATGCGGCCAGAGGTGGAAAAAAACTTGCTCCCTATCCATGGGGAGGTCCTTACTTGAGAAATACAAAGGGATGCTTGCTTGCCAATTTCAAGCCTGGCAGGGGCAATTATCCTGAAGATGGTGGTTTCTATACGGTTCGTGCTGATGCCTATTGGCCCAATGATTATGGTCTGTACTGCATGTCAGGTAATGTTTCAGAATGGACATCCACGGCTTTCTACGAAAACGCTTATTCATTCATCCATGATTTGAATCCCGACATCCGTTATGATGCTAAAGAAGATGACCCCATCACCATGAAAAGAAAGGTTATCCGGGGCGGTTCGTGGAAAGATATTGGTTATTATCTGCAAACCGGTGTAAGGCATTGGGAATATCAGGATTCAGCGAAGTCATACATTGGCTTCAGGGATGTCCTCACTTTCCTTGGAAGGTCGTTTAATGATTAATAAATACATCGGATTTACAATCAGCAGTGACTTTTTTCGTTAATTCCTTAACTCTAAATTTCATTAAAACAAAATGAGAAAACTTGCTCTTTTTTTTGAAGCCGAAAAGGGGAAACGCGTCAAGAACATGATTATCGGCATTGGCGCTGCCATTGTTATGATGGGTGCTCTTTTCAAGCTTGAAGCGTGGCCAGGCGCCAGCGTAATGCTTATCATCGGACTGAGTGTTGAAGCCTTCATCTTCGCGCTCCAAGGGATACTCCCTCCGCACAAAGACTACTACTGGGAAAAGATTTATCCCCACCTTCACATATCCCCGGAAGTAGAAGGTGAAACCGAAGCCGAATATAAAGGTACTATTACTGATCAATTAAACCAGATGCTTGAAGATGCCAATGTTGAATCACGGCTAATTGAACGTTTGGGACATAACTTAGGTAAATTGGGGGATAATGTTGAAAAGCTGGCTGAATTGGGTGAAGTATCATTAGCAACCAATGAATATGCGGCCAAAGCCAGAGAAGCCACAATAGCGCTTGCTCAGATGAAAGATGCTTATTCGGGTGCAACCGAGTCTATCAGGGCGCTTGCAAATGCCACGTCAGATGCCCAGAACTTTCACACCCAGATGCAACTGGTGACAAAGAATCTTGCATCGCTGAATTCGATTTACGAGGTGGAACTGCAGGATGCTTCCAAGCACATTCAATCAATAAACAGTTTTTATGGGACACTGGCCGAAGCCACTGAAAATCTGAAAGACACTCTTGGGGATACCAAAGTGTACAAAGAGCAGATAGGCTCGCTTGCCAAGAATTTGTCTGCATTGAATACTGTGTATGGAAACATGCTGTCGGCTATGGCAATAAGAAATCATTGATTTCGTTAAAAACTTTAGTTTCTCTCCACTAAAAAATTCTGAAAGGAAATGGGTATTCCAAAGGAACCACGGCAGCAGATGATCAATATGATGTATCTGGTGTTGACTGCCCTCCTTGCGTTAAATATTTCCGCTGAAGTTTTGAATGCATTCAAACTGGTGAGCGATGGTATGCAGGTGAGTAATGAGGCTGTTGATAAAAAGAACTTTTCGGTGATGGACGCATTTGAAATGCAGTTTGCAAACGACTCGGTGAGAACAAAGAAATATCTGAAAGATGCCAAAAAGGCAATGATGCTTTCTGACCAGTTTGTTTCTAACGTTCAGGCTATCAGAAACCTTTTGATTGAAAAAAGCGGTGGTTACGTGAATAATGATACGGTGGCAAAGGACCTGAAAGGGAAAAGAGATTTCGATATAACTACCTTCCTGATGGTGGAACAGGATAACGGAAGAAAGCTAAAAGAAGAGATTAACAGGCTACGCGATTCCCTGCTCGCATTGCCGTCATTGGATGACAGGGACCGCGAAGCCCTCGCAAAACAATTTACACTCAGCACCGATTATAACCAGGCAGCAGCTAAGCGGCTCGGTAAAAAAAGCTGGGAAGCCTACTTGTTTGACCATGTCCCCGTCATTGCGGTAAACACGATTTTGACAAAGTTCCAGGGGGATGCCAAGAGTTCTGCAGGCTTGGTGATTGAAACATTGTTTAAGAAAATCGGAGCATCATCTTATAAATTCGATGCATTGTCGGCTAAAGTTATTGCCCCGACAAACTATGTGTTGGTCGGTCAGGAATATAAGGCAGATATTTTTGTTTCGGCTACAAGTTCTACACAAAATCCCCAAGTTTACCTTGGAACCTTTGACCCAAAATTCAACCTCAATCCAAAAGCATCCTCGTTCCCGAAACTCGATGAGTTTCCACTGAAGCCAGGATATGACAGCATACCTGTCAAAGATGGAATGGGTATTTTCACAGACAGGTCCTCTGTTGTCGGGTTGAAGGAAAGAACCGGAGTTATTAAAGTAAAGAAACCCCAAGGTAACGGTTATGATTATTATCCATTTAAACTTGAGTACCAGATTGCCGAAGCAGGCTTGGTCGTATCACCTGACAAGATGAATGTGTTTTACATAGGAGTGGATAATCCGGTTTCTATCTCGGTTCCCGGATTCCCTGCCGACAGGATAATCGCAACATTGAATAAGAACGGCACATTGAGGCAAGAGAGTCCAGGTCATTACATTGCCAATGTTAACACCGTAGATTTAAAAGGAGAAACGGAAGTAGTGGTTTCAGCGAAGATGCCGGATGGCACTACCAAACCTATGGGTTCAAAAGCGTTTCGCGTAAAACGCGTGCCTGACCCCGTTGCTAAAATCGGCAATGAAAAGGGAGGCAGCGTGAAAGCAGCAACATTCAAAGTGCAGAGGGGGATGATTGCTGAATTGGAAAACTTTGACTTCGACATCAGGTTCCAGGTGGTGGGTTATGAGATGACTTATGGCGCTGCTCGCCAGGACTTGTTGTCCACGACAACTGATGGACCACTCTTTTCTCAAAAAATGTTGGATTACCTTAACAGGGCGAAACCGGGAGATGTCTTCTACTTTGATAAAATACGTGCAAAAGGTCCTGACGGCACTACCAGAAATTTGCCCGGCATTGTTTTCAAACTTATTTAAAACATATTTGTCATGAGATTACTTACATCGGTATTAACAGTTTGCAGCTTGTTCACAACAAGCGTACTGGGACAGACCGTCCAGTCACAGCCCCCCAGAGATGCCATCTATGACAAGATTACCCTTGAAGAAAGACAAATCGTTCCTTACGACCATATCCGGGAGGCGGATGTTTTTTGGGCAAAAAGAATCTGGCGTGTAATTGATACGCGTGAGAAAATGAACCTGTCCTTCAAATACCAGAAGCAGTTTCTGGTGAATATTCTCCGGGACCATGCCATTGAAGGATCCATCACCGTGTATGACCCCATTAATGACCAGTTTACAAAGCCGCTCACTCCCGAAGAAGTCGCCAAAATTGGTGTGGGCGAACCTGATACCATCCGCGTAATTGATCCGGTGACACTGGAAGAAAAGGTAGAAGTTACCAAGCCGGAATTCGACCCCCAGAAAGTGACTAAGTTCAGGCTGAAAGAAGACTGGGTTTTTGACGAAGAAACATCCACGTTAGTGGTGAGAATTCTTGGAGTCGCTCCCGTTATGGAAGATTATAGCTCGGACGGCTCTTACCGGGGTGACAAAGTGCTGTTTTGGGCATACTACCCGGAATTGCGCCCCGTGCTTGCTAAATACCAGGTATTTAACAATCAGAATGACGCGGTGACAACAAGCTGGGAAGATATCTTCGAAATGAGGTATTTCTCCAGTTACATCTACAAGGAATCCAACGTGCACGACCGCAGGGTACAGGATTATGTGACCGGTGTGGATGCGTTAATTGAATCAGACAATATCAAGAATAAGATTTTTTTGTTTGAGCACGACTTGTGGAATTACTGAGCCGGAATAGCTGAGAAGAATTCAGCTACCTTTTTGGCTTTGGCTTCACCTAACAATGCGGCAAGCTCATCTAAAGAAGCTTGCCGTAGTTTTTTCTCCGATTTGAAGGTCTTCAAAAGAAGCTCACTCGTTTTCCTTCCGATGCCTGGTATTTCCGTGAGCGATGTTTTCAGCGTGGCAGCATCCCTTTTTTTAGTGTGAAAAGTGATGGCAAACCGGTGAGCCTCATCCCGAATCCGCTGGATGAGTTTCAGTGCAGGTGAACGCTTGTCAAGATGCATAGGCAACGGGTCATCAGGGAAATAGATTTCTTCCAGCCGCTTTGCAATTCCTGCAATCGGAATTTTCCCATCCAGCCTTAATTTTATTAAAGCATTTCTTGCCGCTGAAAGCTGTCCCTTACCGCCATCAATAATAATGAGCTGCGGAAGCGGAGCGTTTTGCTGCAGCAGCCCATAATACCTGCGGTAAACCACTTCTTCCATTGAAGCGAAATCATCAGGACCTGTGACGGTTTTGATGTTGAAGTGCCGGTAATCTTTTTTTGACGGTTTGCCGTTTCTGAAAACCACCAGAGCCGATACAGGATAGGCTCCCTGGAAGTTGGAATTATCAAAACACTCGATATGCACAGGCAGCGAGGTAAGGCGGAAATCTTTCTGCAGAATCTGCAGCACATTATCGCCTTTGGGTTTTGCTGATTCACGGCTTTGCTTGTAATAGGCGGCATTGCTGACGGATAGCTCCAGCAGCTTTCTCTTATCGCCCCGCTGCGGAACGGTAATAAGCAGGCTTTCATCCGGCAGCTGGATTTCAAATGGCACTATCAGTTCCTCGGAATTGCTGTGAAATTCCTGTCGTAGTGCAGTGATGGCGAAGATAAGCAGCTCTTCAAGCGTTTCGTTCAGCTTTTTGCGCAGCTCGATGGTTTTCGCCTGAATGATGCCGCCATTCACCACCTTGAGGTAATTGACAAAAGCGCTTTTACCCGAATCAATGATAGAAAACACATCCACGTTATCAATGGATGGGCTTACTACCGTTGATTTGCTCTGGTAATTTTCGAGCGCCTCGATTTTGCTTTTGATGACGCTGGCTTTTTCAAACTCCAGCCTTTCAGAAAAATACTGCATCTGCTTTTTCAACTGCTGCAGTACCGGGCTGATATGCCCCTTCAGAATGCTGCGAATGTGCGCGATATTTTCATTGTATGATTCTTCGGTCTGTTTGTTTTCGCAGGGACCCAGGCAGTTGCCGATATGGTATTCGAGGCAGACCTTATACTTTCCCGCGTCAATTTTTTTCTGCGAGAGATTGAGATTGCATGTGCGCAGCGGGAAAATATTCTGCAGCAGCTGAATGATGGTGCGCACGCGCTTTACTGACGTGTAGGGTCCCAAATATTCGGAACCGTCATCAATGCGGGTGCGGGTGAGAAACACCCGGGGAAAGCGCTCTTTTTTGATGCAGACATGGGGATACGTTTTGTCGTCCCGCAGTTGGATATTGTATCGCGGCTGGTTTTCCTTAATCAGGAGGTTTTCAAGCAGCAGGGCGTCCTGCTCGGTTTTTACAATGGTGAAATCAATGCGTGTCGCCTTCTTTACGAGGGTGTAAGTCTTGAAATTGTCATAACCCGTTTTGAAGTAATAAGAAACTCGGTTGCGGATGTTCTTGGACTTCCCTACATAAATCAGCTTGTCATTTTCGTCAATAAACTTATACACGCCCGGCTCTGCGGGAAGAGTGGGATAAAGCCTTTTGAAATCTTCAATATTCACAAATGTAAAATTACGAATGAGGTTCAGGAATGACGTGTGTGAGCCAGAAGGGAAGCCGCCTGCTCTTGCTTAATGTAAAATCACCTTCTTGTTTATTCTGAATCCGTCAGTCATCAGGCAAAGGAAGTATATTCCCGGTGAAAAATCATTAGCGGAAATCGTCAGCGATTTGTGCTGTGATTGGAAATCGCAGCGGTGCAAAATTTTCCCAAAAATATCTGTCAGGACAATTTTGCCTGGCGCAGGCTTGCTCAAATCAATCTGAACGGTGACAACATCTTCAGCAGGATTTGGAAAAACATGGATGCTTGCCCCGACCGGTGGTTCATTCATTCCGGTGGTATGAAATGGCGGCTCGGGCGCTGTTTTGGGCGGATTGCCGCCAAGCGCGTACCCCACTGTGAATTCATAATGAACATTGCTGCCAAAGTCAGCGGTGAATGACTTCAGAATTGTATTGTTGCTTCTTCTCAAAATAAACGAGCCGGCAGTTTCCCAGCCTTGCTGCGTGTTGAGCCACCACGACAGCCCGTCACCGCCCTCCCACTGCACATCGTAATCATACAAATCCAGTGCATAACTGCCGGCTGCAAGATGAATAGTATCCCGGTAAGTAGCGGATGCTGCCAGATTGTTCTTAAACAAAATCGTATCGCCATCTTCATTTCGCAGCACATACCAGTTTTCCTCCGGATGGTTGTTGGTTCGCAGCGTGATGATGAAGGATGTATCCAGCCTGGGCGTCAATGAAAATTGAGATGCAAGATGATTGTTGTAAACGTACTCATCGGGAACATCATTAGGCCACCTCGCCTCAGCGTTGAAGGTGGTGTTCGCAGAGTCGCTGCTGTTCCAGTCAAAAGCCGGCAGCTTGATGATTTCGGATTCGAACGGAAGAAGATTACCCGTCCATTCGTAATACCATTTGCTGCCGCCTTCCACCCAGTAAGAAATTTCCGCATAGAAAAGCGGCAGCTTTCCCATGTTTTTTATTTTCACAACCGGGTTGGTGCTGATAGGGTTAAAACGTAAATAAGGCTTGTCATTATTGGGAGCGATGATTTCTTCCAGCATCACATCATGGTCATGTTGTGATGAGTAAGTGATGAGATGCATGGAAGTGCCGTAGCCTGCTGATTCACCAGCCTGCACCACGTAATCATCAAAGTCAAGGTCAATGGTAGCGATTTGTCCGGGCATGACATAAGGAGTGATGTCAATTTCATACACGGGCACTTTCTCTCCCGGACACCAGTTGGCGCGGTTGAAAATCCAGGTGCCGCCCTGCGGAGCGATGGCATTCATCCCGCAGTCATTTTTCCAGAGCAGGCGGGTGTAAACTTCATTCCCGTTCACCTTGAGATGAAACGAATGCGGGTCGAACTCGCCCTGGCTGCCATGCCCTGTCATAAACAGGGACACTTTCGCGCTGGCGGTATTCAGCGGAATCATGAATGATTTTGGCGTAGCAATGCTCTCGAAGCCTGCCTTGTCGGGATAGCCGATGTACGTGTGGTAAATCTCCGTTACGTTTGAAACCGCTCTTGAAGGAAGTCCTTCAATGAGCAGAAATTCAATCGTGGCGCTGAAGGCATCTGTCCAGCCGTCATAATGGATGCGCACAGCAACGGAATCTTTCAGGAACAGAGCATAATCGGTGATGTCATAAAAATACGGATGCGTCCAACTGTTGTCGAAGCCGTTGGAACCGGCAGCCATGTATGTTCCGTAAGGCGTAATCAGCCTTCCGATTTCAATGAATTCCACCTGGTCAGAATAATTCCACGTGGTATCATGGGTGAGCGTGTCAATACCGGAAATTGTTGAATCCTGCATGCCCGTCTTCTTCCCAATCAATGTATTTACGGTGTAATCCCATCCCGAACAATGGGGTATGCCGCACCCAAGCGTAAATTTCAGGATGATACGCTGATAGGTTTTATTACCGGGAAAGACTACCCATGCGTCATCATCAGATGGAGGGGAACTGAGGTTTGCTTGCGTGTGCGCAACGATGATGGTGGTGTCACCCTCAGCGGCAAATGATTCAGCAAAGAATAAAGTGATACAGCAAAGAAGGAAAATTTTCATCGAGAAATAAAGGTAGGGATTATTTTAATCCTGCAAGACACAGAGTGAAGTCTGGAGTTATTGGAGTTTACGGTTTAGAAAAGTTCAACCGTTTACTGTTTACTTGTCAAACTCTTCTCCGTATTCGCGTGGTTTTGATTCGAAGGAGAATTCTTTTTCATAGCGGGAACAGTCCAGTTCAATGGGAAGCTTATGAGCGGGTTTTTCGAACGTGAGGGCAGGACTGTAGCCAATCGAAGTGTCGGCATAGACACTTTTAAAGAATGATGCCCAGATGGGAAGAGCAGAACTGGCGCCCTGCCCGTATTTCATTGTTTCGAAGCGCATGAAGCGGTCTTCACCGCCCACCCACACGCCCGCAATCAGTTGCGGAGTGATGCCCATGAACCAGCCATCGGAATGATTTTGGGTGGTGCCTGTTTTCCCACCGATGTCATTTTTCAGCTCGTAGCCGTACTGAGGCAGCCACAGGCGCATGGCGGTGCCGTGGCGAACGATGTAGCGCAGCATCTCCACCATGGCATATGCAGTTGACTCATCCATCACCTCATGACTTTCATTCGGAAACTCCTGAATAACGTTGCCGTTTTTGTCTTCGATGCGTGTGATGAAAATAGGCTTGGAGTAGACGCCTTTGTTGGCGTATGCAGTGTAGGCGCCCGTCATCTCAAGCAGGGTGAGGTCAGTAGTGCCAAGACAGATGGAGGGATAGGGGTCAACAGGGCTTTCGATGCCTAGAGAACGCATGAGGTCAATAAGGGGCTGGGGCTGTAACTCTTTCATCAGGAAGGCGGAGCAGGAGTTGCGGGAGTCGGCAAGGCAATCATAGAGAGTGTATTTCTTTTTGGTGAAACCTTCGTCACCTGCATTCTGGGGCGTCCAGTTGTTGAAGTCTTCAAAAGTATAGGGGATGTCGAGAATTTTAAAACAGGGTGAATAACCATTATCAATGGCTACGGTATAGAGGAAAGGCTTGATGGTAGAGCCTACCTGACGATGGGTGGTGACATGGTCGAACTGGAAGAACTTGTAATTGATGCCGCCTACCCATGCACGGATATGCCCGTTTTTGGGGTCAACCACGAGGAATCCTGCCTGAAGGAACATGCGGTGGTGGCGGATGGAATCAGAAGGAGACATGACGGTGTCTTTTTCACCCTCGTAGGTGAAAATGGTCATGGGGATAGGCGTCTTAAAGGCGAGGAGGATAGAATCTCGGGGTATGCCGGCTTCCGTCATGGCACGGTAGCGTTCAGAGGTTCTGATAGCTTTCTGGAATTCTTCTTTCTGCCCTTTCCAGGGGTCCTGTTTCTGCCATTGCTTGGCAAATTCTTTCTGGAGCGTCTTCATGTGAGCGATAACGGCTTTTTCAGCGAGCGCCTGAAGACGGGAGTCAATGGTGGTGTAGATTTTCAAGCCATCGGAGTAGAGGTTGTATTTTTTTGCGGTATCGTCACCATATTTTTGGTTGAGCCATTGCTGTACTTCGAGGCGCAGGTGTTCGCGGAAATAGGGGGCAAGCCCTTCGGTATGGGTGGGAGCATTGTAATTGAGCGTAATCGACAAAGCCTTCAGGCTGTCATATTCAGCGGATGTCAGGTAGCCGTATTTTTTCATCTGGTACAGCACTACATTTCTGCGCTTCAGCGCATTTTCAGGATTGCGTTTGGGATTGAATTGGGTTGGAGCTTTGAGCATACCTACCAGAATGGCGCTCTCATCAACGGTCAGCGAGTCGGTTGGCTTGTTAAAATAGGTTTTCGCAGCCGATTTAATGCCGAAGGAACTGCTGCTGAACTCAACGGTATTCAGATACATCATGATGATTTCTTCTTTGGTGTAGCAGCGTTCGAGACGCACTGCAATTATCCACTCTTTGAATTTGCGAAGCACGAGCCCCAGTTTGCTGAGTTTTTCGCGGGGAAAGAGATTTTTTGCAAGCTGCTGGGTGATGGTGCTGCCGCCCCCGCGGTCTTGCCCCAGCAGGTTTTTCACCACCACGCTGAATACGGCTCGCTGGTCAATGCCGGCATGCTGGTGATAACGGATGTCTTCGGTGGCGATGAGGGCATTGACGAGGTGCGCAGGCAACTCGCTGAATTTGGCGTTCGAGCGGTTCTTGCTGTAGTATTTTCCGAGCACCACGCCATCGCTCGAATAAATTTCAGTAGCAAGCTCGCTTTTGGGATTCTCCAAAATATCAAAGCCGGGCAGCTCACCGAAAACGCCAATGGCGATAAGATGGAAAAAGAGAGCGGCACCTCCGACAAAGGCAAAGAAAGCCACCCAAAAGATGGCGATGAATTTCCAAAGGTTGTTTTTCTTATTTGAGGCTTTGCGTGCCATAATTGTTGCTGATGTGCGGGTATGCTGGCATTTTAAATTGACTGCAATCTGCAAGCCATCGCTTCAGTCAACTCCCCTCACGGATTGGTGACATAGCGCGCTTCAAAAAATTTGAAGTATGATTCAATTTCTCCGTGGGTGATGACTTTATTGAAGTTTACATCTGAAATGACGCAGTAACGGAGGGTGCCGGGAGGGTATTTGCTGAACGTTTCAGCGCTGGCTCTTATGGCATTGTAATAATTCATAGCAGCTTTCATGTTTTTAAAGCTTTTCACTACAAGGAAGGCATTCTTTTCGCCCAGCGCAATCGTATTCACCTTCAGTTCCTCAAGGCTGCGGTTTAAATCATTGTATGCGGCAATATCATTGGTAAGGTCATTGGAGTTGACTAAGTCGCTGCTGAAGGCAGCCAAAAAAAAGTGAATAGCTTCCGCATCATACTTGTACTCGCTGATGTTGATTTGCATCTGATAGCTGGAGTCCTGACTTGCTTTCAGGTAGTTGATGATTTCTTCAGCCTTGCTGCGCTCTTCGGTAGTGGGATAGTTGTCAATCACGGCTTGCAGAGCTTCAAGATATTTGGGAAGGTCTTGGGTTTTGCCGATGGTCTGTGCCGCCAGCAGAGCGAATTTTGGCTTTAGTTGATTGGCGGGGAAAAGCGTGTCAGCCCTGCGGATGACGAGCAAAGCTTGTTCAAGCTGGCTGGTCAGATAAAGGTTGTAAGCCTCGCTGTAATAATCATTCAGAAGCTTGTTTTTTATTTTGTCTTCTTCAAGCAATTCAGGGTTAATGATGTATTTGGCATAAGTGCTTTGCGGGAAATTATTCAAAAGCAGATTTTTGTAGTGGTCGGCTTTGGAGTGATTTCCCTTTTCTTTATTGAGGATGTAGAGGTTGTAATACACTTCCGGTGTGTGCTCATTTTCAGGGAAACGCTTTGCCAGCTCTTCAAAAGCTTCAATCGCTTTTTTCTGATTCTTCAAATCAACGCG
>DATLYB010000309.1:0-2969 GCA_035575215.1 Chitinophagales bacterium | reverse complement strand
CTGTCGAAACAATACGGCTATCTGCCCCCACGCCTCACGATGGTTCACAAGGATGCCTATCATTATGTGCTGAACTGCATGCAGAAGTTTGACCTCATCCATGCCGACCTCTATGTTGACGACACCACGCCCCCCCAGTTTGAGAAGGAGGAATTTTTAATTGCCCTGAAAGGCTTGCTTGCTCCCCGGGGGCTTTTGCTTTACAGCCGGTTTTATTCCGACAGCCATCACCGCAAGCTCACCGATGATTTCAGGAAAAATGTGTTCGCTAAAATTTTTCCCGGTGCCGCTGCCATTGAAACAAACGGAAATGTGATGCTCGTGTGGGGTGAAGGTGAAAGTAAGCCGAAAGAAAAGAATTGAAGGAAAATTGAAGGGAAATTAATGTTCAGCGAGCGAGAGCTTCAGGCAACTCATTCCAACGCATCCTCCCGTCAGCATCCTGCCCCGGCATTGCCACATTCCCGGTTCATAATTACATTTGCCCCCGGCATGCAGCTTATTGAGGTTACGACAAAGGCGCTGGGCGAAGAATTCATCACATTTCCGGTTGCGCTCTACAAAGGCGACCCCCATTACATCCGTCCGCTGGATGATGACATCCGCAAGGTGTTTGACCCGCAGCGCAACAAGTTCTTCAAGCACGGCAGCGCCACCCGCTGGCTGCTGCGTGACGATGCCGGCAAAACAATAGGGCGCGTGGCCGCCTTCATCAACGACAGCAAGGCATTCACCTATGAACAGCCAACAGGCGGCATGGGTTTTTTTGAATGCATCAATGACCGCCAGGCTGCCTTTCTGCTGTTCGATACATGCAGGCAATGGCTGCAGGCGCGCGGGATGGAAGCCATGGACGGTCCTATCAACTTCGGGGAGCGCAATGCCTGGTGGGGCTTGCTGATTGACGGATTCACCGAGCCTACTTACCAGATGAACTACAATCCGCCCTATTACAAAGATTTGTTTGAAGCGTACGGATTCAAGGTGTATTTCTACCAGTATTCCTACGGACTGGGCATGAATGAGCCGCGCCCCGAAAAGTTCTATGATAAATCGCGCAGGCTGATGCAAGACAGCAATTACCATTTTTGCCATCTCGACAAAAAAAAGATTGGCAAATTCACCGAAGACTTCCGCTATATCTACAACAAAGCCTTTGGCGGCAGACGAGGCGTGAAAGAGCTAAGCCAGGAGCAGGCGGTGAAGCTGATGACTGCCATGAAGCCCGTGATTGTTGATTACCTCTTTTGGTTCGGCTATTACAAGGACGAGCCGATTGCCATTTTTTTTATGCTTCCCGAGCTGAACAAGTATTTCAAGTATGTGAACGGCAAGATGAACCTCATCGGCAAGCTGAAGTTCGCCTATCACCGATGGAGAGGCACTTGCCGCAAGGTGTTCGGATTCGTGTTCGGTGTGATACCCGATTTCCAGGGGAAAGGAGTGGAAGGCAGCATTGTGATTGCCGCCAACAACGTAGTGCAGCCCAAGCTGCGCTGGGATGACATCGAGCTGACGTGGATTGCCGATTTCAATCCCAAAATGATGCACGTGGCTGAAAACCTGGGCGCCCGCATCATCAAGACACACGCCACCTACCGCAAATTGTTTGATGATACGAAGGAGTTTAAAAGAGCGATGGCGGAGGAGTGAGTGTTGCGTGTTGTACGTTGCGTACCGGTCATGAAATTATTTCCGGATGCAAAAAACAGCGGGAGCTGCTCCAAACCTCTTCAACCGGTGGTTTCCTTGTTCAACGTTTAACATTTTCATAACCTTCCATTTGCGCATCAGTAATACACGGTTGGGTACTTTGCGGCATTATCATCCGTAAAAAACCCAACTAAAATGAACACCTCAAAATCCGTTTTCAGATTTACGATTACGCTTGTCGTCTTCGCAGGTTTTTATTCTTGCAAGAAAGACGATACCAGCGACATCCTGACGCCCACGACCAACGTGGTTCTGTCAGGCTTCATATCATCCGGCAGAACCTTGCATGCCGATACCATCTATGAGCTGGCTGGCAAAGTGGTGGTTGAAAGTGGCGCTGTGCTCACCATTGAGCCGGGCACCATTATCAAAGGGAGGACCGGCACGGGTTCTCTCGCTTCGGCATTAATCATATCAAGGGGAGCCAAAATCATGGCAGAAGGAACGGCAGACAAGCCCATCATCATGACATCGGTGCTCGATAACATTAAGGTGGGTGAAAAAGCAGGAAGCAACCTCACCGAAAGCGACAGGGAAAAATGGGGCGGCTTGCTGATTCTCGGCAGAGCGCCCGTTTCGGCAAAAGATGGCGATACAGAGGCGCAGATAGAAGGCATCCCGGCAACTGAAAGCTTCGGCACGTATGGCGGTTCGGATGCCGCTGACAATTCCGGTGTGCTGAAATATGTTTCCATCCGGCATGGCGGAGCCGTCATCGGTGAAGCCAATGAAATCAACGGACTGACGCTGGGAGGCGTTGGCTCCGGCACTGTGATTGACTATGTGGAAGTGGTTGCCAACCTCGATGATGGCATCGAGCTGTTCGGTGGCGCGGTAAACGTCTCCAACGCCCTGGTGGCTTATCAGGGCGATGACGCTTTCGACATTGACCAGAACTATGCCGGAACTCTGAACAATATCTATGCAATTCACGGAGGAACGGATACCGATAACGCACTGGAGATTGACGGACCAGAAGGTTCGACTTACACTGCCGGAAAATTCACCATCACCAATGGGACCTTCATGGGTGAAGGCACGCTGGCAAGGGCAGCCACCTTCAAAGACAAGGCGCAAGGCGCGCTTTCCGGCTGCCTGTTTTCCGGGTATGCCAAATGGCTGCGGGTAAGAGCAAGCTTTGATGATACCGGCAATATGAAAACCGATGCTTACACCCATTACACTGACGGCTCCAATAAACTGACGATTACCGGCAATCAGTTTGCCACCACCGCTGCCGACCTCATGGATTGCTT
>DATLYB010000308.1:0-2452 GCA_035575215.1 Chitinophagales bacterium | reverse complement strand
GCGGAAGAAGTATTGGCGAAAGCAAGAAACAGCAGTGCTGCCAAAAAACTTGTGATGAAATGTTTCATGAGATGAAAAAAATTGTCACGAAAGTTAAGACGAAATGTGCGGTTCACTTGAACGGATGTTCCTTCGTTACCGCAGCACCTAAAACTTCTTTTGTCGTTTTATCCTGCACAAACGCTACGATGCGCACTTCAGTATAGTTGATTTCCTTTTCATCATTGGCAAAAGTGACCTCCACGTTGTTCATTTTTCCCTTTGTCTGTGCGCCAATGGGCGTGCCCTCTTCATCCGGAAGCATGGCGCGCATAATATGGTTGAACCGGTTGATGCCGTTCACCGATTTTGACCCATATCGCTCTTCGTAAATGATATTGTTTTCCGTCACCACAATGAAAAGAGCAAGGTCCTTGCTTGGATTATCTTTCAGCGATGTTGCAGCCACTTCAATCCGCGCGGTTCGCGTGTTACCGCTGCCGGTTGTTTTGCTTTGGATATCAAACTCAAATTGCGGCTCCTGGCTGTAGAGGGCATTGATGCGCGCAGGCGTTACAAATGAGATGTGAGAAGATGCGGGAGCGGGGTTTCTGCCGTTCATCATTGCACAGGGAAAGCCGCTGAGACCGTAGTATGCATACCGCTTGTCGCAGGCTTTGTTGAACGTATAAAACGGGTCTGACTTGTAATGACAATGAAAATTGATAACCGCCACCTTGTCTGCATGCGCATCGGTAATTGCCTGAAAAGCCGAGTCATACTGCGCGCAGGCAGAGCAGCCGGTTTCGGCAAATTCCTCTATCAGCACCACTCTGCCGGTTTGCGCTGCTGCAAACAGGGCTGACATCGCAGTCAGCGCTGCGCATAAAACAAGTATTCTCATGTTATCCACGCTGGCGCCTGTCTGCTTGGTTTTTGATTCTGCCATAACTGTTTTCTTGTATGGTTTGTCGTTTGTGGTTTGGAATTAGTTTAGGTTATTTGGAACAATGAATAACTCATGGGCAATGTGTCTAATTTTCATCGAAGAATGAACGTGCAAATCTAATTGAATTGAATATCCGGCAGCAAACATATCTCATCAAGCAGGAAGCCTACCGCCTCGGCTTCAGCTACATCGGCATTGCCAAAGCGGAACGTCTCAATGAAGAGTCGCACCGGCTCGATGAGTGGCTGAGCAAGGGCATGCACGGTAAAATGAGCTACATGGCGAACCATTTCGAAATGCGTGCAGACCCCGCCCTGCTTGTTCCGGGCGCCAGGTCGGTGATTTCGCTCATGTACAACTATTACACGGAGAAAAAACAGCGCGATGCTTCTGCTCCCAAAATCTCGATGTATGCCTACGGGAAAGATTATCACAAAGTGGTGAAGAAAAAACTCAAGCTGCTTCTGAAATTCATACAGCACATCATCGGTGAGGTGAACGGGCGGGCCTTCGTTGATTCAGCGCCTGTGCTGGAAAAAGCATGGGCTGCAAAAAGCGGTGTGGGCTGGATGGGCAAAAACACCAACATCATCCGCCCCCAAGGCGGCTCGTACTTTTTCCTTGCGGAATTGATTTTGGATTCGGAGTTGGATTACGATGGTCCCATCAAAGACTACTGCGGCTCATGCACCGCCTGTATTGACGCCTGCCCTACGGATGCGATTGTGATGCCTTATATCGTTGACGGCAGCAAATGCATTTCATATTTCACCATCGAGTTGAAAGACGAAGTGCTGCCTCAAGAGATGAAAGGCAAGTTGGAAAACTGGGCGTTCGGCTGCGACATCTGCCAGCAGGTGTGCCCGTGGAACCGCTTCTCGCATCCGCACCGCGAACCGGAATTTGAACCCTCAGACCAACTGCTGAATATGACCAGACGCGAATGGCAGGAAATTACCGAGGATGTTTTCGAAAAACTGTTCAGATATTCACCGCTGAAGCGGGCGAAGTTTAAAGGACTGAAAAGGAATATTGAATTCTTAAAAAATTAGCTGAACAGATTCCGGCTAATTCCCATTTTGAGGTGCTGAGTTGCGCTGGAAGGAGAATTTCATTTTCGCAAGCTAAGTTTTTACCTTAGCGTTGCGTTAGATTCTTGAACTCACGGATGACTTGTAATCTTAAAAAGGTACCGGTAATTTTACTTTTAAAAAACTCCCTCTTTCTTTTAGGTGCGACAGCCCTTGAAAATTTTGAGTGGATATTGGCTAATGAATAAAATTAAAACCTATCACACCTGTTAAAGCGTCCAATTCTCTTTAACTAAATTAATTACATGTCTCCCTTCCTTGGTGAACTTCTCGGCACCATGCTCCTCATAATTTTGGGCGGAGGAGTGGTGGGCGGTGTAGTCTTGAATAAAACCAAATCCCAAAACTCCGGCTGGATTGTCATTACAATAGGGTGGGGGTTAGCGGTGACGATTGCGATTTACGCTGTCGGCAAATTCAGCGGAGCCCATCT
>DATLYB010000307.1:0-7555 GCA_035575215.1 Chitinophagales bacterium | reverse complement strand
TCCACCGGTTATTCATTAAGCTGCGGAGGACCCATCATCTTCCCGACATCTGAAAACTTTGCGATTACACCGGTTGCCCCGCACAACCTTAACGTGCGTCCGATTATTGTATCGAATGATTCGGTTCTCTCCTTTGTGGTGGAAGGGAGAAATGAGAGCTTCCTCTGCACGCTCGATTCGCGGTATGAAGCGATTGATTCCTCTTATCAGCTTGCCGTCAGAAAAGAAGACTTCACTGTCAGCTTAATGCGAATCAAAGATGATAACTATTTAAACACTATCCGCTCGAAACTGGGATGGGGCGCTGACCAGCGGAACTGATTTATCAATACGTGGCAATAATATATTTGAAGCCGATTTCAATGCCGCCCGTGGCTTGGAAGTTGCTCGGACGGTCAACAGCCTGAAGGCTGGCATCAGAAGGATAAAAATAATAGTACCACGCTTTTGAATAAGCATCCGCATCATCTGATACCTCCGGCTTATCCTCTGCGTCAGTGAAGGCAAAATCAAATCTCAGCTGAAGCGTCATGGCAAGAAAATCGGTTCCGAAATTGGTTCCGAGTCCGAAACCCAATACCCAACCGATATTCACGGGGGCATAGCTGTTTTTTACATCATAAGTGCCGGGAACTATCGGGACGAATAATGGAGAAATCATCGTCTGCTGTTCATTCACTTCCAATTCTCCCTTCGTAAGGAAGGCAAATTGCGGACCGAATTGCCCGACAAACATCACCGGCTGTTCAGGATCTGAATTGAAATGCAGCAGAATGGGAAGCTTCAGATACCTGAGCGTTATTCGATTTGTATAATCGCTGTTTTTGTATTCCTCAAACTTTTGACCTTGCCTGGAGAAAATCAAATCAAGCCCTACTCCTACCGTAGGTTTGAAATGGTAGGCGAAATGTAAGCCGTGCGCCACGCCCCATGTGCTCACGTATCTGAAATGTGCGTTATCAGAATTGTCACTGTTGAACATCCAGGTGTT
This sequence comes from Chitinophagales bacterium, assembly GCA_035575215.1. Classification (GTDB taxonomy): domain Bacteria; phylum Bacteroidota; class Bacteroidia; order Chitinophagales; family CAIOSU01; genus DATLYB01. Next base: position 6,564 of record DATLYB010000307.1, on the reverse strand, counting down.
TTGAGGCGCCACCTTGTAGCCAACGTGAAAACCCTGCTGGGCACTTGCAATGGCTAAGGATGCCGTCAGGAGGGATGCTAAAAAAAGTTTTTTCATAATCCGGATTTTTCAGGATGCACAAATATAGATAAACAAGCCGACCGCTTACATTGATTTTAGTCAAAGATGAAACGGATGCCGATGAAATAGCCACAAGCAATGGATTTCAATCCATCGGTGGCAAAAGAGGGGAATCGTACAGCAGTTCGTAACTTTGCAACAACAAAAATCCAAAGCTGATGAATCAACCTGCCGTCATAGAAATTTACACGGAAATCACTCCTAACCCGGAGTCCATAAAATTTGTAACCAACCGGTTGTTGGCGAAAGACGCAAGCATTGATTGTAAAGATGCTCAAGCCGCTGCAGAAGTTCCGCTCGCAAAAGAGCTGTTCGGCTTTCAGTATGTGAAGGGGGTTTTCATTGCAAATAATTTTGTTACTGTTTCCAAACATCCGGGTTACGACTGGAATGATGTCATTCCGCAAGTGAAGGCATTCCTCCGGAATTATATCGCGGAGGGCAAACCGGTCGTATCTGAAAATTATGTTTTTGCTGCCCCTCCGCAATCGGCTTCGAACGGCAGGGAAGGCGAAGTGGAATCACGCATACGCGAACTTCTTGACACCTACGTGAAGCCTGCCGTTGAAAATGACGGGGGAGCCATCCAGTTCAAATCATTTCATGAAGGTGTGGTCACGCTGATGCTTCACGGCTCATGCAGCGGCTGCCCCTCATCCATCGTGACGCTCAAAGCCGGCATCGAAGGATTGCTGAAGAGAATGGTGCCTGAAGTGAGGGAAGTGGTTGCAGAGGCGATGTGAAGCTATGTCCCCACCGGATGCCAGGTGGTCTTGATTTCCTGCGTGTCGAGAATGAAGTAAGGATTTTCCGCTGACTCATCCATCCAGTCAATCCCTTTGCGGATAATGACGCGCTTTACGTTGAGCGCAGCATTCTCCTGAACGGTTTTGATTTCCTTTTCGTCATCTCCGCAATAGATGATAGCATTCACATCCATGTGCGAGGAAAAGTGCCCCAGCAGTTCCCTGCGGAATCCGGTAAGGATATTGACCACCCCACCCGGAACATCAGATGCATGAAGCACTTCAGCCAGCGTGATGGCGCACAGCGGTTGCCGCTCTGACGCAAGGATGACGCACGTGTTGCCCCCCACAATTGCAGGAACGAATGATGCAACTAGTCCTGCTAAAGAATTTTCTTCCGGTGTCACAATGCTCACCACTCCGGTCGGTTCGCACAATGAAAAGTTGAAGTAGGAAGCGTTCACCGGATTTACGCTGCTGAAGATTTGCTGATACTTGTCAGCCCAGCCTGCGTAATACACCAGACGGTCAATGGCAAGCGTCACCTCGCTCGTGGCTGCATCAACGGAGGAGCCTTGCTGAATGAGCTCCGACACAAACTGTGCGCAGCGCCCTTCGAGCATCTCAGCGATGCGGTAAATGATTTGCCCGCGGTTGAAGGCGGTGTGTGCCGACCATTTCTCAAAAGCATTCCTTGCTGCCGCCACTGCATCGCGGAAATCCTTTCTTGATGAGCGGCTGATGTTGGCGATGTTCCTGCCCTTTTGGTTTTTCAGCTTGTAATACCTGCCTGACTCGGTGCGGGGAAATTTTCCGTCCACGTAAATTTTATACGTCTTCTGCACCCGCAGCCGCTGCCCGTTTTCCTTCCCGTTCACCTGAAGCTGGCTGAGTATCTCAGAGTTGATGTTGATTTTCGGGCGATATGATTTTTTGATGAACGTTTTAGGCATGATGCAATTTACGATTTTGGTTTGACAACCTTTCTGTCTCTATCCTGCTGGAACATTCAATGACGGCAGGATGTCATCACGCTTGCTGAGCCCCTTGAGTAGTCCCGCGCGGAATCGAACCGCGATATCAGGTTCCGGAGACCTGCGTACTATCCATTGTACTACGGGACCGAAAGTTGTAAAGTTAATTGCAAATTCAGTTGACAGCCGTTCTTTATTTCTGTGTTGGCTTTCCGGAAACTCACAGCCTGATTGCATCAAAAAACAATGAGAATCATTTGAATCAATGAGAATAAAAGCCTTGAGGCATCCGGAATTTATTTCCTCAAAGCTGAAATGCAGGAAGCATCTTATGCTTCAAATCATACGAGCTTAATAATTTTAGGCAGAGATAATCTGAATAACATGATGGTTTTTTCAAGTTCAAAAACAATTATTGCAGGAATAACTGGGCTCCTGTTTTTCTCCGTTTCCGGGGGCTGCGAAAAACTTGAGCGGATAAAAAGCGAAGTGCCTCCGGTGGTTGTGGCTGCTGCAACTGCAAAGTTTGCCGTCATTGGCGACTACGGTGATGCAGGAGAGCCTGAAAGGCGCGTGGCGCAAATGGTGAAGGAATGGAATCCCGATTTCATCATCACCACCGGTGACAATAATTATGACAGGGGAGAGGAGTCAACGCTGAACGAAAACATCGGTCAGTATTACTGTGATTTCATTTGGAACTATGATGCGCCAATCAACCAGCGGTGCAATGGCAAAGCAGCGCAGGACAGGCAGAACCGGTTTTTCCCCTCTCCGGGGAATCATGATTTCAACCGCAGGAATAAACTGGTGCCCTATCTGAATTATTTTACGCTGCCGGGCGAAGAGGTGTATTATGAATTCATCTGGGGTCCGGTGCATTTCTTTTCGCTGTTCAGCGGTGAAGATGGCAATCCGTTTGATTGCTGCGAACAGCAGTACTATTGGCTGAAGGAGAAGCTAAGCAGCTCAGACCGTCCGTGGAAGGTCGTGTATTTCCATCATTCAACCTACTCAACAGCCAATCACGGCAGCAACCATCACCTGCGCTGGCCCTTCAAAGAGTGGGGCGCTTCTGCCGTGCTAAGCGGGCATGACCACGTCTATTCGAGGATTATCCAAAAAAGCACGGGCTTCCCCTATTTCATCAACGGGCTGGGCGGCAGGTCAAAATACGGCTGCAGGGAGCATCCGCTGGATGAAAATGATTTTGAGGTGTTTTGTTTTAATGACGATTACGGAGCAATGCTGGTAACGGCAAACGATACGGCAATGCGTTTTAAATTTTTCTCTGTTTCGAACCCGGCTCTCCCCGTTGATGAGTTTGTTCTGAAAACCGAGTGATTGTTTACGTTTTCAGCTTCGCAGTTGTCTGATTTCGAACCTTAAAACTCCGAACGTTTTACCCCCAAATTCCTTCCATCGCAATCTCCACCAAATGCCCGTCCGGGTCGCGGAAGTAGAATGATTTGAGCTCGCCCCACTTTGCCTCCTGTTCAATTTCGATTCCTTCGCTTTTGATTTTCGCTTTCCAAGCTTCGTATTGTTTCTTCGTAGTTTCAAATGCAAAATGCAGATTACCGCTTCCGTGATGCGAGGGCAAGGTATCTTCAGTTTTTGTTGAATCGGAAATAAAACACAGCAATACGCTTTCGCCCGCCCTGAAAAAAATATGGCGGTCTTTCACGAACCCAATCACTTCCAAACCCAGCTTGCCGTGATAGAACTGCTTCGTTCTGTTAAGGTCTTTCACATACAGGCAGGTTTCTTTGATGCGGATAAAGGAGAGGGGCATAACACAACAGAGATGGCGCATCCTGCGGAAGGATGCCATCTCGTATTTATCTTTGAAACTACAAAATTCGATTCATGCAACTAAACGGAAAAACCGCCATCGTCACCGGTGCAAGCAAAGGAATAGGCAAAGCCATCACGCTGGCGCTTCTTGACAAGGGCGTGAATGTGGCTGGATGGAGCAGGAGCAATCCGAACATCAACCACCCTTCGTTCAGCTTCATTCAGACTGATATAAGGAAGTCTGAACAGGTTGATGCCGCATTTGAAAAAACAATGAAACTCTTTGGCAGTCAGATTCACATTCTCGTCAACAACGCGGGCTTGGGAATTTTCAGCAAGCTGGAAGAAACCCCGGATGAAAGCTGGCACACCATGTTCGACACAAATGTGCACGGATTATTTTATTGCACGCGCAAAGTAATTCCCGTGATGAAGGAACAGCAGCGCGGGCACCTCATCAACATCTCATCCATTGCAGGGCTGACCGGCATTGAAGAAGCATCGGGTTATTGCGCCACCAAGTTTGCCGTGCGCGGCATCTCGCAATCGCTCTTTAAAGAAGTGCGAAAGAACAACATCAAAGTCACGTGTATCTGCCCCGGCTCGGTAAACACCGATTTTTTCGAAAACGTGGAAGACATCACAGCCAACGAAACCATGCTTCATCCGAAAGATATTGCAGCATCCGTTGTTCACATTCTGGAAACGCCTGACAATTACGTGACGGTGGAGGTGGAACTGCGACCGATAAATCCGCGATACAGCTAAGCGCGCCTCACTGCATTTTTCCGAAGGAATGCGGGCAGAATTACGCCACTCAATTTTCCCTCTATTATTGAAAAGGGGCAGAGGGCGAGGCTTTGTATTATCTTTACCCCAAAATTTTCCCATGCGTGAAATCCGTTTCCGGGAAGCCCTCCGCGAAGCCATGTCCGAAGAGATGAGGCGCGACCCGAATATTTTTTTGATGGGTGAGGAAGTGGCTGAATACAATGGCGCCTACAAAGTGAGCGAAGGGATGCTGGCGGAATTCGGACCGAAACGAGTGATTGACACCCCGATATCCGAATTGGGTTTTGCCGGGCTTGGTATTGGCGCAGCGATGAACGGTTTGCGCCCGATTGTTGAGTTCATGACATGGAATTTCGCTTTGCTTGCGTTTGACGCGATTGTCAATTCAGCAGCGAAGATTCATGCGATGTCGGCCGGGCAGTTTAACATCCCAATCGTTTTCAGAGGACCTTCCGGTTCTGCCGGGCAGTTGGGCGCCCAGCATTCGCAGTCCTTTGAAAGCTGGCTGGCGAATTGTCCGGGATTGAAAGTGATTTCCGTATCCAATCCGGCTGACGCCAAGGGCTTGCTGAAATCAGCCATCCGGGATGACGACCCGGTGATTTTCATGGAATCGGAATTGATGTATGCCGATAAAGGACAAGTGCCGGAAGAGGAGTACTTGATTCCAATCGGTAAAGCCGATGTGAAGCGCGAAGGAAAAGACGTAACGCTGATTGCATTCAACAAGATGATGAAGGTGGCGCTGCAAGCCGCAGAAGAACTGGAAAAAGAAAATGTAAGCGCTGAAGTGATTGACCTGCGGACGATTCGCCCGCTGGATATTGAAACGATTGTGCAGTCGGTAAAAAAAACCAACCGCTGCGTGATTGTGGAAGAGTCATGGCCCTTTGCATCTGTTTCATCCGAAATCGCCTACCAGATACAGAAAAACGCTTTCGATTATCTTGACGCTCCCGTCAGGCGTGTGACGGGCGCTGACTCTTCGATGCATTATGCACCCACCCTGGTGGAAACATTCTTGCCCCGACCGGAAAAGACCATTCAAGCCGTGAAGGCGGTGCTGTATTTGAATTGATAACCGGCTTTTCCTTTGTTTTATTTCAAGGATATTTTTTTTACCTTTAGCTGAGCTTTCAGAAATTATTTGTTAACCCAAAAAATCTTGCAACCATGAAAACTGAAACAGCAGAACTTAAAAAAGAGCAAAAAAATTACGCTTTTTCCGATGTGCTTGTAACTACGGAATGGGTTGATAAGCACAAATTTGATTCAGGAGTGGCCATCGTAGAAGTGGATGTTGATACGGCAGCTTACGACCAGGGACACGTTCCGGGCGCCCTTGGCTGGAACTGGCAAACCCAGCTTTGCGACACTTTGCAGAGAGACATCATCAGCAAAGAAGCTCTGGAAAAACTGCTTGGCGAAAGCGGCATCACGAACAAAACGCAAATCGTTCTCTATGGCGACAACAACAACTGGTTTGCTGCGTGGGCACTCTGGCAATTGAAGATTTACGGGCATGAGCAGGTGGCTATTATGAACGGGGGGAGGAAGAAATGGCTTGCCGAAGGTCGTGAGCTGTCGCAGGATAAACCCAAGACCTCACCGGCAAAATACACGGCATCAGCCCCGAATTTGAAGCTGCGTGCGTTTCTGCCTGACGTGATGAAATGGTATAAAACACCGGGCTATGTGCTGGTGGATGTGCGCTCCAATGATGAGTTCACGGGAAAAATCCTTTCGCCCCCGGGCTTGCCTGAAACCTGCCAGCGCGGAGGACATATTCCCGGAGCAAAAAATATCCCGTGGGGACTGGCGTGCAATGAAGACGGAACATTCAAGAGCTATGAGGAGCTGAAGCAGCTTTATGAATCAAAAGGCGTCACTAATGACAAGAATGTAGTGGCGTATTGCAGGATTGGCGAGCGCTCCAGCCACACGTGGTTTGTGCTGAAGTATCTGCTTGGCTATAATAATGTAGTGAACTATGACGGCTCGTGGACCGAATGGGGCAACCTCGTTGCAGCGCCTGTTGAAAAAGGATGATTATTATTATTTAGCGAAAACCTGCGGGGTCGTAACGACCCCGCAGGTTTCTCTCTCAAAAAATTGTCATGAAATCTTCTGATTTT
>DATLYB010000306.1:0-3683 GCA_035575215.1 Chitinophagales bacterium | reverse complement strand
CTCTGCGGTTTATTGTATTCACGGATTTTTGTCGCATACTCCTCCGGGCATACATCAACATGGGCAATTGTTCAGAATTCTTTATTTTCGCCCCCAACAAAAAAATCCACCCTTATTATTTTATGACACCCAAGCAATTTTTCGATTTCGCCAAAAAGCATAATGCCGAGATGGTTGACCTCAAATTCGTTGACCTGCTGGGCACCTGGCAGCACTGCACCTTTCCGATTGAACTGTGGGATGAAGGCACCTTCAAGGAGGGCGTAGGCTTTGACGGCTCATCCATCCGCGGATGGCAGGGCATCCACATGAGCGACATGCTTGCCGTACCCGATGCCGGCACTGCCCGGCTCGACCCGTTCTTCAAAGAGCCAACCATAAGCGTGATTGCCAACATCGTTGACCCCGTCACAGGCGAGGACTACACGCGCGACCCGCGCCACGTTGCGCGCAAGGGCGTTGAGTATCTCAAAAAATCAGGCGTTGCCGACACGGCTTTCGTGGGTCCTGAGCCGGAGTTTTTCATCTTCGATGAGGTGCGTTTCGAGCAAAACCAGCACACCGGCTTTTACAAAATTGACTCCGTGGAGGGCGCATGGAACAGCAACCGCATCGAAGAGCCTAACCTCGGCTACAAGCCCAGCTACAAGGGCGGTTATTTTCCCGTAAGCCCTACCGATACCTACCACGACCTGCGCGGAGAGATGGTGAACCAGATGCGAAAAATCGGCATCAAGGTGGAAGCCCACCATCATGAGGTGGCAACGGGCGGGCAGAGTGAAATTGACATGAAGTTTGCCGACCTGCTGACGATGGCTGACCAATTCATGTGGTACAAATACATCATCAAAAACGTGGCAAAGCAGCATGGCAAAACGGTGACCTTCATGCCCAAGCCGATATTCCAGGATAACGGCAGCGGCATGCACATCCACTTCTCGCTGTGGAAAGGAGGAAAGCCGTTGTTTGCTGGCGACAAATACGCAGGGATGAGCCAGATGGGGCTGTGGGCAATCGGGGGCGTGCTGAAACATGCTCCGGCTCTGCTTGCCTTCGCAGCGCCCACCACCAACTCCTACCGCAGGCTGGTGCCCGGCTTTGAGGCTCCGGTGAACCTGGTGTATTCACAGCGCAACCGTTCCGCCTCAGTGCGCATCCCGATGTATTCGGCCAATCCCAAGGCGAAGCGCTTCGAATTCCGCTGCCCCGACCCGAGCTGCAACGGCTATCTTACCTTCACGGCAATCCTCATGGCGGTGCTGGATGGCATCGAAAAGAAAGTTGACCCCGGCAAGCCGCTCGACAGGGACATTTATGAGATGACGCGCGAAGAGCTTTCGCATTTCAAGCATGTGCCCGGCTCGCTGAATGAGGCGCTCAGCGCCCTGGAAGCCGACCATGCTTTCCTTACCAAAGGAGGGGTATTCACCGATGATTTGATTGAAACGTGGATTAGCTACAAGCGCGAACACGAACTGGACGAACTGGCGCTGCGCCCGCATCCGTATGAATTTCACTTGTACTATGACAATTGAGCGGGTTGATTTATTGAAAGACACCGCTCAAATGATGCAAATTTTTATGCGCATGCTTGCGCGCTGATAAACTTGTACCGGACAACTGTAAGCTGTTCGCTGGCATAAGTTAGCTGCAGCACAAGCAGGAGTCACCGTCAGGTGAAGAAGGTTTTCAGTTCGCCAGCTTCATGAGGTTTCATCCTGCCTGCCAGCACGAGGCGCAGTTCCCTGCGCTTGAGTGCGCCATCATACAGTTCTTTTTCTTCCGGAGTTTCAGGCACGATAAGAGGCGATGGCTTCGGGCGACCGTTGCTGTCAAGGGCGACAAACGTGTAGAAGGCTTCATTGCATTTGTAACGGGTTTGCGATGGCAGGTTCTCAGCCCACACGTCAATGAAGCACTCCATCGAAGTGCGGAACACGCGGGTCACCTTCGCCTTCACCGTCACCACATCGCCCAGCTTCACGGGATTCTGAAACGACACATTGTCAACCGAAACGGTAACCACCGTAGCCTGGGCATGCTTGCCGCAACTGATGGCGGAGGCGATATCCATCCAGTGTAAAATCTTGCCCCCGCGCAGGTTGCCCAGCGAATTGGTGTCGTTGGGCAGAACAATTTCGGTCATAATCGTTTCTGAATCTTTTGGATATTTTAATTCCATTGTTTTCGTTTGGAGGTTAAAATTAGTGGAATAGATACAAGATGTAACCGTTCAAATTTTTAATTTAGAAGCGAAAATTGCAGCACTCATGACTGAACTTGCGAAAACATTTTGCGCCCTTGCAATCATCCTCGTTGTTGTGTCATGCAGTAAAGTGAGCCAGGAGCGGCTGCAAGGCACCTGGCAGGTGAAAGAAATAAAGGAGATTCCGGTGGATATTTTTGACGTGTGGAGCCACTGGCTCGACACCACTCAGGTGAAGGTGGTGTTTTTTGAAAACGGCAGCCTCAAGACGTTTTATCTCAGCAATGATTCTCTTTCCGGCTTTTCAATGGGAAAGTATGAACTGAATGAAGAGGATGAGAAGCTGCTCATTGCAGATACAAGCCTTGTTTTCAATCCGCACGGCTATCCTCTGGATGTAATCCTGCTGCGCAGAAACAAGCTGGTGCTGGAAGGCAGATATTACCTGAATGCAATTGAAACCACCCTCCCACCCGATTCATTCAAGGTGCTTCAATGGACTCTGGAGAAATAATTCATCTTTAGTCTGTCATAGATAATTTATCCGCTGGCTGCTGCCAGCTTCAAAAAAAAATTCTTGCATTGCACATATTGTTTTTATCTTAATGGTGTTCTTCATCGCGAAGATGCTTGAATTTCTAAAAGAGATTTCATTTGTAAGGCTGGTCATTCCGTTTTGCCTTGGAATTGTCAGTTACGTTTTCCTTCCGTTTGACAGCGGTCATCTAATTGCGCTTTCTGTTTTCTCGGCCTGCTGCCTGTTTCTGCTGCTGACAATTTTTATTCCGGCATTGCAGAAAAGCCACCGCCTGCAGTGGCTCAGCGGCATCTGTATGTATGTGTTATTCCTTCCGGCAGGCTATCTTCTCGCTGCCGTCAGAACGGAAATCAACAGCGATGAGCATTACAGCCGTTTTCTGCAAAACGGCTCCAGGGCGTTGCTGCAGATAGATGAGCCGCTCGTTGAGAAAGATAAAAGCTGGAAAACCACCGCGAAGGTTATAGCAGTAGTCAACGGAAACGAGGCAGCAACCACCATCGGAACGGTGTTAATCTTCTTGCGGAAAGATTCAGCGTCATCGGCATTGAAATATGGCGACCGCCTGTGGGTGGTAAACAAGTTTGCCGAATTGCCGCCACCAAAAAATCCCCGCGAGTTTAACTACAAGCGGTTTATGGGGTTCAAGCAGGTGTACAGGCAAATTTTCCTTTCCTCCGGTGATTGGATGAAGGCAGCAGAAAAAGGAGGCATCGCCTCATATGGGCTGATTCTCGAACTGCGGCAATTGCTGGCTGACATCCTCCGGAAACATATCACCGATGATGCTTCTTACTCGGTGGGCGTTTCGCTCATTCTCGGCATGCGTGAAAAGCTGGATGATGAATTAATCAAGGCGTACTCGAGTTCGGGAGCCATGCACGTGCTGGCGGTGTCGGGGCTGCATGTGGCGATAATCTATGCCATCTTCAACAGCGT
>DATLYB010000305.1:0-3144 GCA_035575215.1 Chitinophagales bacterium | reverse complement strand
CATCTCCAGCGTATAAAATGACAGTGGTGATGCGCTGGTAATCTTCTGAATACCGCTGCCGGCAAACCTGACCTTGCCCCTGCCGGAAAAAACCTCGCCTTCATTTAAAAAATCACCATGAACATGGAGGGTAACGTCACCGGCAAATTTGACGTGAGCGCCTTTCTCAATCATAATGCCCTTGCAGGAAGCCTCGCTCATAACTACGGGCTGAAAAGAAGGTGCGGCAGCAATGACGACATCATCAGCGGATGTTGGAATTTTTCCCGCTGACCAGTTGCCCGCCCTGCTCCATGCTGAGTCAATGGCGCCTGTCCATGTAACCGCGGGCGTCTGAGCCTTGAGCCTTAAATTAAGCAACCCCAGAAGCAGGATAACCAGATAAATGAACACATACCTCTTTACCCTCCTGAACTCGTGCTTCCTCTTTTTCATGCAAAAAATCTCCGTTCATTTCCTACGTCATTTATGCAAACCGGTTGCGGATTTGGAATTGATTTGGCGGAATATTTTCATCCCCTTGTAATGTTTACGGTTCAGCTCAAACAAACTAACCGTAAGCAGAATAAATTGAAATACACCAGATTCAAATCCTGATGTTTCTTGACGGTTATTATTTCAGAAGAACGTGTACATAAAGTAAACCGCAAACACCGCGGTGGGAATTATTTTTCACCAAACAGCATCAGCTTCTTGGTGTAAATCACCTTGTTGCCTAAGTCAGCCTTCAGATAATAAACTCCCTGCGTGATAGCATCTAATTTCAAGAGATGGACGTAATCTTTTTGATTTGCTGAATATGTTTCATTATACACCAGCTTGCCCTTCGCATCATATAAATAGAGCGTGACTATATCGGAAGGATTCTTCAGCACAATAGAAAACTCGCCTCCCGAAGGATTGGGGAACACAATCACCTCATCTTCCGCATCAATGGTAACAGCGGGCTGGTAATTGACCGAAACGACATTGGAATAAGAAAACCTGCCGTCATAATCAGTCTGCTTCAGGCGATAATAGGAGGTGCCTGCAAACGGGTCATAATCAATCTTGGAATAATAACGGGTAACGCTGCTGTTGCCCGCTCCGGGAACAATCGCCACCTGCCTGAATTGCTCTCCGTCAGATTTTTCAATGGTGAAATAATCGTTATTGATTTCCGTGGCGGTAGTCCATGTCAGTTCCACATGGTCGTCAACCAGCTTGGCGTTGAAGTCGAGCAGTTCGATGGGCAAGCCACCACCACCGCCCCCGCCAGCTCCACCGCCTGAGAAGGTGGTGAGCATCATGCGCATGGCGTAGCCGTCACTGAGTTTTCTTCCCTCGCCATTGAAGGGTTTCATTTTCCCACCGCCACCCGACCAGTATCTGCCGTCAGCTCCGGTGGGGCGTTTCAGCACACCGAAGTTGTTGTCGGAAAGTCCGCTGAGGTTGGTGATGTAAATAATCATATCGTAAAATCCAGCCGAAGGCTGCTGGTCAGGCTCAAAGTTCCATTGTCCTTCGGGGGCAATATAGGTGTATTGGATGCCGTCATCCTGAACAGTTTCTCCCAACTTAAATTCGCGGTTCAGATATTCCGAAACGCTGGTGTAGCCAACAGCATTGGGATCGGTAATGGTAGTCGTATCCGGTCCGTTAATCTGGACAATAGGCACATTATAATTGTAATAGTTATGAAAATCGTTTGGCGGATTTACAAAAGCGGTGGTCAGCATTTCATTGGAATGGTTTTGCAGGGGTCCGAACCAAACCGTCAGATAGTTGGTGCCCACGATGTTATGCGTGCGGATGTATGCTCTGAAAAACCTGTTGGGAGCACCGGCATCACCCACGGGGAATTCATACCCTTGTCCACCGATATTGTTGATTCTTCTGCGCACTTTGCCCACAATAAAGCTGTTCTCGTTGAATACCTGCAAAGCGCCCTGACTGCTGGTTTCCACCTTCACCGTATCGGTGCCTGTGAAGACATAACCGTCAAGCATGCGCATATCGCCATAGATGCCGATGCTCTTATGCAGTCTGACACCGGTGGATGAAGTGTTGACGATGTGCAGATTCCAGAAATCAGTTTGCCCGGTTCCATAGATATGCTGTTCGGAGGAGCCAAGAAATTTCACTACGCTATTGTTTCTGATAAATGTGCCGTTGTTGGTGAAGTCGCCATAAATATCCAACTGGTTGGTATTGATAATTTTCAATGAAGCATTCGCTTGGATGGTGAGGCTGCGGCATTCGGCATTGTTCAATATTTCACAGGGGAAGGGTGTTCCCTGGGGAATGATGACATCGCAGGTATCGGTCGGTTCAAAGCCGCAGTCCCAGTTGGTGGCGGTGCGCCAGTCATTGCTTGTTATCCCAAGCCAGGTGCAGGGGCAAATGCCGGGCTCTTCAACGGTAGCCGATTTGGTGATGGAGCAGTTATTGGCATCGGTAATGGTCACCGTGTAAGTGCCGGCAGTCAGGTTGCTGATGTCCCTTGAAGTGGCGCCATTGGACCAACTGTAGGTTTTTGCCCCTGTTCCGCCTGCTACGCTTTGTGAGATGGAACCGTCAGAGCCGCCATGAACAGTAACATGATTTACGGTGAGCGTGCTGGTAATTTGCGATGGTTGGGTTATTGTAATATCAAATGTGCTGGAAACACAGTTGTTAACGTCTTTCACCCAAAACGTACCTGAGAAAGCGTCAAGATTAGAGAGGGTTACTGGTACTTCAACCTCATAACCTTGCGCGCTGTACAAGCCATAAGGGGCTGTTCCACCGGAAACGCTGACAGTTACCGAACCGGTCGTATCGCCATAGCAAGTGGTGATATTTGTGACGCTTGCTGATGCGGAAACCTGTGCTGGCTGAGTCAGCGTTCGGGAGTGAGTCAACGTGCAGCCATTGGCATCGGTAATGGTCACTGTGTAAGTGCCGGCCGTTCTTCCGCTGATATCCTGCGTTGTTTGTCCGCTGGACCAACTGTAGGAATAACCGGGAGTGCCTCCTCCGGGAGTAAGGTCTATGGAACCATTACTGTCGCCATAACAGGGCGTAATATTTACGATAGTGGAAGATGCGGTTAAAGCAGAGGTAATGGTTGAAATGGTTCTGGAATGAGTGGCTGTGCAAAGGTTATTATCGGTAACCGTAACG
>DATLYB010000304.1:0-4451 GCA_035575215.1 Chitinophagales bacterium | reverse complement strand
CCTCGTATGAGGATGCCCGCCCCGGGTTTTTGGTTATCAAGGCTGGTGACTTCAATTATGGAACCCGGACTCCCGGCAAAGTTCAACCCCCCTTCCACCACGATGGAAGTGTTGAAATCAAGCAGCAGTTTCACATTTCCTGGAACGGTGAGGGTAGCATTTTTCCCCACTTTGACATTATGCTTCAGCACATAAATTTTGCCCGGAGCCAGCGTCTGGTCGCTGCTGATAAAGCCTTCCAGAAAAACGGTGTCTTGCTTTGCCTGCTTTGCATCTTCAGCTTTCTGGCTGAAAGCCGCCACCGGCATCAGCACCATGAGCATGGAAACGAAAAAGGAGGTGTTATGGAAAAGAGGAACCATTATCGGGTAAGGATTGTGCTTATATTATAGTGAACGCCACCGGGTTAACGTCAATGTTTTTGCCATCAGGTCCCTTTATCTTGATATCCTCAAATAAATAAATATCTCCCGGTTCAGCTAAGTTAATCAATTCCAAAGATTTGTCTGTGAAATAGGAGCCGTTGACCTTTTCCTTAAAAATGCCGAGTCCTGACTTGTTGATATAGGTGACGGTGTATTCCATCACTCTGAATTTAGCGTCAATCTCCAATCCTTCCACGTCAGCATTGAGTTCGCGCTGTTTTTTGAAGATGCTCACCGGCATCTGACCGCCATAGGAATTATACAGTTTGGCGCGCGGTTTTGGCAGTTCCTCCACCTTGAATTGCTGTTCAGCCACCTTTTTGAAGCCTCCCGCCTGGTCAGGAACCGACAGTGTGATGGTAACATATCCCGGTCGGTACACCTTGGCAAAGAACTGCTTGCCATCATAGATAATCTTTCCCTGGGTGATGGAAACATTGTAATTCTCAGGCGAAAATTCAGGATGGAATACATTGATGGGATTATTTACCCCCGCGTATAAGACATCATAATCCCTGTGGCTGATGTAGGGTTTGGGGTTCACTACCGTATAATCCAATTCGAAAGTGTGCTCCTGCATCTTTGATTCCAGCACCTGCTCCGGCTCGTCTTTCTCGGCTTCCTCCTCACCGATTCCTTCGTCCGGATAGCGGTATTTCACCACGCCTTTGATTTTAAATTCGCCAATCTGATTGGTGGGCAGGTTGATTTCCCCCACCCCTTCTTTGAAGAGAAAACTGTCGAGGATGACACCCTCTTCATCATAAGTGTAAATAACGGCTTGCTTGATTAATTCCTCCTGCTGCTGCAGGCGGGGCACCGTTACCCGGATGGTGGCTTCCTCGCCCAGATTGAACACATCCATTTCATTGTCGGCTCTTTCAAGCAGGATGGTGTCCATATTCAATTCTCTTTCCATGGAAAAGTTTTCGGCCAACACAAAGCTGACGCCCGATTCAGCCTGCTGATAAAATTTGTTGATGACGATGGATTCAGCGAGCAGCACGTCATTCTGGAATTTGGTAAGCAGGGCGATAACGGCACCCAGGGGCACGTTGTCAAAATAATATTTCTCCCATGAATACTTTCTTCCGTCAGCCTTCATCACATAATTATCGGTGATGAGCACGGAATCTAAAATTTTCTGTTCGGAGCTGTCTAAAAATTTCAGCAGCTCAGTTTTGGTTGTAAGCAGCACGTCACGCGTTTCCTTTGCCACGCCCCCGTAAATCATTCTTTTAGTCGGAACGGAAGCGTCAATGGCATTACGAAGATGCTTGTACGGTCCCCAGCCTCCGCCCTTTGCAATCAAATCCAATTTAATCTTTTCAAGATATTGGAAGGTGCTGTCGCTGAGCGCCTTTACCGCTTTGATGTTCATGTAGATTTTGGCGAAGCGCGCGGAGTCGAGGCTTGAAAACCGCTCCACCTGTTTGAGGGCAATGTAATTCTTCTGGTCAAGCTTGTAGTTGGCATATTCCAGCGTGCGGTTCAGGTCGGTGAAGGCTTCAATGAATTCAACAGGCAGGTTGAGCACAATCATCCCTATCAGCACCAGATAAAGAAAGTTGATGAGCTTCTGTCTTAACGGATTAGTGCCTCTCATGAGTAGTCAGTTAATCGTAGTCAGTTGCGATGTCAGCAGCCGCTTCATCCGGCAGCCGGCACCCGCACCTGACAAGCTATTTTTTCCCAGCGCTGTTGCTGCCGAAAACATCCAGCATCTTCTCGTAATAGGCGTTCATTTCGGAGATGCTCTTGTTGAGACGTATCACTTCGTCCTCAAAAGTTTCGGAAGCCTGCTTCATGCGCTCGATGTGCTCGGCAAACTGGGCAGTGTTGGACACTTCGGTCATCTTGGTGATGTTCTGCTCCAGCAATTCAACGCTCCGCGTAAGTTTTTCGATGATTACGGGGTCCAAGTTTGCCTTCTCTACCAACTGCTCGAGCCGCTCGATGGGCGAATCGTCTTCGCGCAGAAGTTGAGGGAACAGCTTTTCCCACTTGTAATCCTTCTCCACCCGCCTAAGCTCAAAAGCCGACACGATAAACACCACTGCTTCCACTGTAAGCCCCACTATCAGGAAATAATTTGCCCACGTGAAAAGGAGATATTTTGCTACGAGTCCGAAGATGACAACGGCTGCGCCCACACCGTAAACGACATTGAGGGGGTCAAGCCTGTAGGTTTTCTCTTTCTTTGGTTTTACTGCCATGTATTGATTTTCTTAGCAGGTGCATATCACTGAGCTAAGGGTTTTTGCGAAGATAGAAAAATTAGGAAAAGAAAGCGGGATTGATTGTGAACGGGTAAAACCTTAGCAGTTTTAACTGTTGCGCGATGAAAAGCAAGAATCATTTTCCGGCAACTCAAAAAATTGAGACTTGCCGGCAACTCATATAGCAGCAACCTTCAGCTGCGCCTTTATCCAGCGCTCAGGAAGCTCTCCGGCTGACGCGATTTTGTAATCAGTGTAAGAGCAGGGAACCAGCAGAGGCTTGGCTTTCTTCTTTCCCGGTGACGGAGGCACGGCAATTTCCAACCACCAGCGGTCGCTCTTTCGGCTTTTCCAGAAATGAAGATCGTGATGCCCTTCTTCAAGGTGGACGATATAGCGGTAAAAATCTTTTTCGCTGAGAGTAAGCTTATCGTCTTTCCTGTTGTAAAAGCCCTCAGTAAAATACCATATCATCTGCGCGATGAGCTGGGCGGTCTGGTCGTTGCGGTCAAAGACGGGATTAAAGTTGTAAATGCCGATGGAACTGAGGCGGTCGCTTAATCCCGCATAGCGGCAAATCTGGCAGGCTTCCTCGCCCGTGAAACCGTTAGGTGTGGCGCCTTTCACAGCAGGAGCATCTGCCTGGCGGATGGCGGAAATATCAAAGCTTATCATATCGGCATCGCGCACATGCGGCTCCACTTCTTCCAAATCTTTCCGCACAACGCCAAGGCGGAGGCAATCGAACCCTAATTTTTCAAGCGTTTCGGCTGACTTCGGGTCGGAAAAATGCGACTGGTAGCCGATAAGGCTTAGGTTTTCAAGAAAGGGCGGATTGCCGGTGATGATTCGCGAGAGGTGATTCTGATCGGTGATTTCGCCTTCCATCTCTTCAAGGTCAATGCGCTCATCAATGATTGCCACGTTCACTTCTTTCTCCAAAGCCGCATAACCCCTGAATTGGGCGCACGTCAGGTCATGACTGCCTCCGATGATAACGGGAATGACTTTATGTTTCAGCAGCTCAGCCACCACGCTGCTGATTCCAAAATAGGTGTCGGAAAGCTGGCTGCCTTTTTCGATGTTCCCTAAATCCCAAATCTTCAGCGATTGATAATGACTCGCCAGATGATAAAGCTGCTCGCGCACATCCCCTGCGCTGTCAAAGCAGCCTTCGTTATCCACAGCGCCCCGGTCTTCCTTCAATCCGATGATGGCAAGATGAACGTCTTCGAGATGCGGCAAATCGCCTGTAAAAAATTCAACATTGCTTCCCCAGCGGTTGGGAGGAAGTGTTTTATATTTCTCAATAATGCTCCAGGGAAGCGGGCTAAGGATATCTTCAATCATCTGAAAAAATTATTTTGGGAAAAATTAGACGTGAAGCCGTTTATTCTCTTGTTCCCTTTTTCACATTTCTTTATGGGCTTGTCTTTTCGGGTTTACAGTTCCGGTTGTCAGCTCTCCCCCGATAACCGGTTCATAGTTGTTACTTTTACAGCCCATGATTCCAGCCGCATGGTCCGTGTTTCCGTTCATTCTGCTTTTGCTGATGATAGCCACCGGACCGCTGTTTTATCCGCGCTTCTGGCATAAGAACTACCCGGTTATATCCATCGCGCTCGGAGCGGTGACAGTGATTTATTACCTTTTTATTTTGCATGATGAGCATCATCCCGTGCATGTTCTTTTCGAATACATTTCTTTCATTTCACTTTTGACAGCCTTGTTTTCTGCTTCCGGTGGCATTCTCATCAGCGTTGACAAAGAAGGAACTCCCGCAGTTAATTGCCTCTTGCTTTTGACG
>DATLYB010000303.1:0-3430 GCA_035575215.1 Chitinophagales bacterium | reverse complement strand
CGGGAACGGCTTATTCGCTGGGGGAAAAAACGAAAAAACCTCTTGAAATGTATCTTGCAGATATCTACACCGTGCAGGCAAACCTTGCCGGTGTGCCCGCCATTTCTCTGCCGCTTGGCAAGCATTCCAACGGGATGCCGTTTGGCGTACAGATAATGGCGGGCAGGTTTCAGGAGGCAAAGATGCTGGAGTTTGCCCGGAGGATGATGGATTTTTTCTCCCCTGATAAAAAAGCAAGTTGAGTTTGGCAGCAGATGTGCCTCCTGCTACAGCGAAAAGGAAAACACCGAACCTTCTCCCGGAGTGCTTATCACCTGAATGGTTTGCCCGTGTGCCTCCAGAATATGTTTAACGATTGACAAGCCCAGTCCGGTGCCGCCCAACTCACGGGAACGGCTTTTATCAACGCGGTAAAACCTTTCAAAGATTCGCGGAAGGTGCTCCTGCGCAATCCCGATTCCGTTATCGGCAACCTCCACCGCAACACTGCCGCCCTTTTCAGAAACGCCAACTACAGTTTCTCCGCCCGGTTTCCCGTACCGGATGGAATTGGAAACAAGATTCGTCAGCACCTGCCTGATGCTTTCGCGGTCGGCTCTGACGAAAACAGCGTGGTCATTCCCTTCCTGTAGTTTGAGATGAATGCCTTTCTGCGCTGCCTTCAGGTAAAGTTCACCGAACACCTCTTCAATCAGCTCCACGATATTAAAATGGATGAAATCAAGCGTAAGCGAATTGGATTCAATTTGCGAAATGATTTCAAGGTCGTGGATGATGTTGTCGAGCCGCTCAAGATTTTCGGAAGCTTTCAGCAGGTACCGTTTGTTCACTTGCGGGTCATCCATGCCTCCGTCAATCAATGTATGCAGATAGCCTTGAATGTTAAAAACAGGTGTCTTCAGTTCGTGCGACACGTTGCCAAGAAACTCCTTGCGGTATTGTGCCAGCTCTTTCAGCGCCTCTATTTCTTTTATCTGCCTGTTTGCCAGGTCCATCGTCTCTTTTTCCAGCAAACCGATGACGTCTTTCTTCGGAATGTTCTTTGGTTCGCTTCCATGCATGTCAGATGTTTTAAAACGGCTGATATTCCTGTAAATCATTTCAATTTTTTTGAAAATAAATTCATCCATCGCCAATGGGAACAACACGCAGGACACGGCAAGCACCACCACCGGGATGAGCAGAACCAATGAGGGGTGCAAAAGAGAAGGCAGTAAAAGATGCATGAGCAGAAGAAAGAAAAAGACGATGAGAGAAACGCTGCCGGAAGCGAATAAAGAAACCCAGCGGGGCGATAAGTTTTTCATTTCAGAAATCAAAGGTCAAATTTATACCCCACGCCTTTTATCGTTTTGAAGTTCTTCTCGCCCAGCTTCTCGCGCAGCTTGCGGATGTGGACGTCAATGGTGCGGTCGCCAACGATAATATCGGTGCCCCATACTTTGCTGAGTATCTCCCTTCGGCTGAAAACTTTTCCCGGCCTGGAAGCAAGCAGCAGCAACAGTTCAAACTCTTTTTTCGGCAGGATAAACTCCCTGTTGTTTTTCCGCACGAGGTACTGCTCCTTGTCAATTTCAATTTCTCCCACGCTGATTTTGCTGTCCACCGGCTCATCATTAAACCTTTTCAGCAATGCCTTCACCCGGCTCATCAGCACACGGGGTTTGATGGGCTTTACGATATAATCATCAGCGCCTGCATCGAATCCCGCCACCTGCGAGTAGTCTTCACCCCGCGCTGTGAGAAAAGCAATCACCGTGTGTTTATACTCCGGAGATGCCCTTAACTCGCGGCATACTTCGATGCCGTCCATCTCAGGCATCATAATGTCAAGCAGGATGAGATGCGGGCGCAGTTCCTTCGCTTTGCGAATCGCCTCCCTTCCGTCTTCTGCCGTGGCAGTTTCATAACCCTCCCTGTTCAGGTTATACTGCAAGAAGTCAAGGATGTCAGCTTCATCATCCACAATCAATATCCGGAAAGGGCTGCTCATTCTTGTTTCCTTTTATTATTCCGGTTCGTCTTTCGATTCGTTCTTTCGCCTTTTGGAGTCGAGATGTTTCAGCACCTTTGCCTCTACGTAAAAAATGATTTCCTCAGCAATGTTTTTACACTGGTCGCCCACGCGTTCCAGTTTTCGGATGGTGGAGAGGATATTCAGCCCCTGCTCGATTTTGTCAGGATTGCTGCGGATGTATGCAGCAATAACCTCATTGGCTTTAAAGTTCACCTCATCGAGCATCTCATCGCGCTTGAAGACGCTGCGCGCCAGCTTGGTGTCTTCTTTTTCAAATGCGGTAAAGACGTCCTGAAGCATTTCAGTGGCTTCCTCATACATCACCAGCACGCGGGTCACCTCCAGCAGCTTTTCATCCAGACGACTTTCAGCGCTGATAATCAGCTTGGCGATGCCTTCGGCAATATCTCCGGTGCGCTCCAGGTTGGTATTGATTTTCAACACGGCCAGCACAAAGCGCAAGTCAACAGCAACCGGGTTAAACAGCGCAATGATGTTTTCGCATTCGCTGTCAATTTTCAGCTCAAGCGCGTTCACCCGCTTTTCATTTGCAACTACCTCGCGTGCCAGGTCTTTGTCAAAGGTGATGAGCGACTCATGGGTTTTTTTGAGTTGCGCTATCACCAAATCCCACATCTTAATAACGGTGGCTTTCAGCCGGTGGAGTTCTTCTTCTAATACTTGCATTGCTAAAGATTTTTTTAACCGAACCGTCCGGTAATATAATTCTGAGTCAGTTGATTCTTCGGATTGGTAAAAATTATTTTTGTAGCGTCATACTCTATCAGTTCACCCAGATAGAAGAATGCCGTCCTGTCACTCACGCGCCCTGCCTGCTGCATGTTGTGCGTGACGATGATGATGGTGTACTGCGTTTTCAGTTCGTGAATCAGAATTTCAATTTTCGAGGTGGAGATGGGGTCCAGGGCGGAAGCCGGTTCGTCCATCAGAAGCACTGTAGGCTCTACAGCCAGCGCGCGTGCAATACAGAGGCGCTGCTGCTGCCCGCCTGACAATGCCAGCGCGCTTTTTTTTAAATCATCCTTCACTTCGTCCCACAGGGCGGATTTCTTCAGCGCGCGTTCCAGCGCTTCGTCCAATGTCCTTTTGTCATTGATGCCTTGTATGCGCAGTCCATACACCACATTCTCATAAATGGATTTCGGGAAAGGATTGGGTTTCTGAAAAACCATTCCTACTTTTTTCCGCAGTTCTTCAAGGCGGATGGAATTAGCGTATATGTTCTTTTCGTCAATCAGAATTTCCCCCGTCATTCTGAACCCATCAATAAAGTCGTTCATCCTGTTGAAGAGCCTGAGGAACGTGGATTTGCCGCATCCCGAAGGACCAATCAGCGCAGTGACTGAATTGGGGGCAATCCGCATGCTCACATTTTTCAGCACGTGGTTGCTG
>DATLYB010000302.1:0-5175 GCA_035575215.1 Chitinophagales bacterium | reverse complement strand
TCTTTGTAGTGCGGAGAAATGTACAATCCCGTTTTGTATCCTGATGCGGAAAGCATTCCCGCGATGATGTGCGAAGTGGAGCCTTTCCCGTTGGTGCCCGCTACGTGAATGGTTTTGTATTTGGTTTGCGGATTGCCGAGCATCTCGCATAGAGCGGTGATGTTGGTAAGGTCTTTCTTGAACGCAGATGCCCCGATGCGCTGATACATGGGGAGCTGCGAGTACAAATGCTTTATCGCTCTGTTGTAGGTTAATCCGAATGGCATGCTGAAATTCTTTCTTGCGAAATTACAGTAGCTTTAATTTTCCGTCTTACCGTCAAAACCGGAGATGCTTCACCGTCAATCCCTTGTTGATAAGCTGCCTCAGCGAATCAATGCCGATTTGCAGATGCAGCCGTGCAAACTTTCTGTTGACGCTGTTGTCGCCCCGTTCTGTTTTCACGCCCTGCGGTATCATGGGCTGGTCGCTCACGAGCAGTAATGCGCCCGCAGGAATCTCATTGTGAAAAGCAGTAATAAATATCGTGGCGGTTTCCATATCAATCGCCATTACGCGAATTTCCCGAAGATACTCCTTGAACGCCTCATCCCATTCCCACACCCTGCGGTTGGTGGTGTAAACGGTGCCGGTCCAGTAATCCTGCCCGTAATCACGGATAGTGGTGGAGATGGCTTTCTGCAGCGCAAAAGCCGGCAACGCAGGCACTTCGGGGGGCAGGTAATCATCTGAAGTTCCCTCGCCCCGGATGCCGGCAATCGGCAGAATGAAATCGCCTAATTTGTTTTTCTTCTTCAGTCCTCCGCATTTTCCAAGAAACAAAACAGCCTTGGGATGAATGGCGCTCAGCAAATCCATCATTGTGGCGGCATTCGGGCTGCCCATGCCGAAGTTGATTATCGTGATGCCCTCCGCACTGGCGTTGCGCATCGGGCGGTCTTTGCCCACTATCTGCACGCGGTTCATCTTTGCAAACATCTGCACGTAATTATCAAAGTTGGTGAGCAGGATGTATGGAGTGAAATCCTTCAGCGCCCTGCCCGTATAGCGCGGCAGCCAGTTAGCCGTGATTTCTTTTTTGGTTTTCACGATGCTAAGATAGAGGAGTTATGCCTCAGGTGGTAATCGTTTCGAGTGTGACATAACCACATCGAGCTTATTATTGCCGGAATAACATCAATGATACAACAGGAAAAAGAAATCTATTTTCATGTCGGGCTGGGGAAAACGGCTTCCAAATTCCTGCAGCACAAAATTTTCCCCCGCCTGCAGGGAATTTACTATATCAAGCCGAGCCAATTTAAACGTTACAGGCAACTCATTGACCGTTCTCCTCATCCCAAGATGCTGCTCTCCCGCGAATTTGACAACCAGCTTGAAGCCGAAACAGCGAAATTTGCCTTACATTATCCCCATGCGCGCATCATCATCATCCTAAGGCGGCATGATGCGTGGATAGCATCGCAATACCGCAGGCACCTGAAAAACGGCTACTGCTGCAGCTTTGATGAATTCATTGACACCGATGGCGATACCGGCAGGTGGAGACGCGACAAGCTCTTTTTCATGCCCAAGCTGCTGCATCTTGAAAAGCTCTTCGGCACAAAACCGCTCGTGCTCTTCCATGACGAGTTGCAAGCGCTGCCCCGGCAGTTCATCGGCAAAATCATCCGCTTCACTGCCACCTCATGTGACATGGAAAGGCTCCGGTTAAAGCCCTATCACACTTCCTACAGCGACAAACAATTAAGGGTGATGCGCCATGCCGGCAAATACCTGCTTCCCCAGCGGGAAACGCCCTATTCAAAAAATCCGCTATTTAGCTGGATGCAAAAAAGAGCGAGGCTGCTGGCATGCTACAGCATCCTTTACCCCGCAACGCTTGTTCCCGGGTTCTTTCTTCCCAATGAACCCCTCATCCCCGCGGCATCGCTCGAAAAAATAAGGCGCTATTATGCAGCCGACTGGGAGCAATGCAGAAGATATGCAGCGGATAAAACGATTTAGAGGATGAGGCAATTTCAGTCCTATCCAAGATTTTCAAAAAAAACCGGATGCCGTAGTTTACCTTGTAACAAATGCCTTATTTATAATCCGTCAACAGAATCTTTTCTCCGCACATCTCATGCTCTTCCGCCCGATTGGAGGCTATTATCAGCAGTCTTTCTTTTCTATACTCCGATAAAAGCATTTTGTACCAGTTCACACCGTTCTCGTCCAAATTGGTGGCGGGCTCATCCAGCAGCAATACCGGCACATCGGTCATCAAAGCAAGACAGAACTTCACCCGCTGCTTCATGCCTGAGGAGAAATAGCGGAGCTGCTTATCGGCATGTTCTGTTAAGCCAAGCAGTTCAATCAGCGCGTCCGGAGAAATTCCATTCAATGGTTTTTTGAAATTGAAATGAAAAGCAACCTGCTCATCCAGCGTAAGCTCTTCAATCAACTGCATGTAAGGCGCGCAAAGGCTGATGTGCCGAAAGACGTCATCGGCATCAAGCGGCTGCCTGCCGGTGGCATATGTCACCGTGCCTTCGGTGGGCGAAAGGTGGCAGGCAAGCAGCTGCAGCAGCGTGCTTTTGCCCGAGCCATTCGGACCGAGCAGGGCATACGACTTGCCTGACGAAAATTGATAATTGATTTTCCTGAAAATCCACTCGCGTCCGAAACGCTTGCCGGTGTTGTCAAGTATAATTGTCATACGTTGGTCTGAAGCCGCGCATGATGCCGCGCACTGACTCGCGGATGAAGCGGATGATTTCATCCCGCTCGTCAGACGAAGGCACTTCCGCCTCGATAATGCGAAGGGCGCGCGACACGTTTGAATTTTTCACGAACAGGATGCGGTAGATATCGAGGATGTGATTAATTTTTTCGGAAGAAAATCCCCTGCGCCTCAAACCAATGGAGTTAACGCCCGCATAGGCAAGCGGCTTGCGCGCGGCTTTCACATAGGGCGGCACGTCTTTGCCCACCATCGAGCCGCCTGAGATGATGGCATGCGCGCCAATCTTCACAAACTGGTGGATGCCCGACATGCCGCCCACGATGGCGTGGTTGCCGATATCAATGTGCCCGGCAAGGTTCACTCCGTTGGCAAGGATGCAGTGCTTGCCGATGATGCAGTCATGCGCGATGTGCACGTAAGCCATCAGCAGCGTGTGGTCCATGATAACCGTTTTGTTGCTGTGCCTGGTGCCGCGGTTGATGGTTACGTATTCGCGAATGGTGACATGGTTGCCGATTTCAACGGTGGTTTCTTCGCCTGCGAATTTCAAATCCTGCGGAATGGCGGCAATCACGGCTCCGGGAAAAATCTTGCAGTTCTTCCCGATGCGCGCGCCCTCCATGATGGTGACGTTGGGCCCCACCCATGTCCCCTCCCCTATCTCCACGTTTTTGTGTATGGTGACAAACGGCTCAATCACCACGTTCTGCGCGATTTTCGCCTGGGGATGGATGTAGGAGAGGGGTTGGTTCACTTGAAAAAGTTGAAAGGTTGGAGGCTGACTTCAAACTTCAAAATTCAAAATTTTAAAACTGCTGGTTTTTCATACGCCTTCTTTTCTATAAACCTTTGCAACCAACACGGCTTCTGAAGCAATTTTATCACCCACATAGGCGGTACCTTTCATCTCGCAGATTCCCCTGCGGATGGGGCTGAGCAATTCCAGTTTCAGAATCAGTGTATCGCCCGGCACTACGAGGTTCTTGAATTTCGCTTTGTCAACCATGATAAGATAGGTGTCATATTTCTGCGGGTCGTCAACGGTGTTGAGCACGAGGATGCCTCCGGTTTGCGCCAGCGCTTCCAACTGGAGCACGGCAGGCATCACGGGATTGCCGGGAAAATGTCCGGTGAAGAAAGGCTCGTCAATCGTTACGTTTTTGATGCCCACCACGTGCTTGTCAGAAAGCTCGATGATTTTATCCACCATCAGGAAGGGATATTTATGCGGAAGGCTTTTTGAGATTTGCTTCACGTCCATCACAGGCGCTTTGGCGGGGTCATATTTCGGTATCTCTTCCTTGATTTTGTTTTGCTTGATATAATTCTTGATTCTTTTAGCAAACTCAATGTTTGATGCGTGTCCGGGGCGTGTGGCGGTAATCTTGGCTTTGAGCGGTCGTCCTACCAGCGCTAAATCGCCAATCACATCAAGCAGTTTGTGGCGGGCAGGCTCGTTGTGGTGATGCAGCTCCACGTTATTTAAGATGCCTTCGCTCTTCACCTCGACCTTCGGCTTGTTGAACAGGCGGGCGAGCCGCGTCAGTTCATCATCGGTTACCACTTTGTCAACCACTACAATGGCATTGCTCAAATCACCCCCCTTGATGAGGTTGTTGTCGAGCAGCATCTCCAGTTCATGCAGAAAGCAAAAGGTGCGTGATGAGGCAAATTCTTCCTTGAATTCCTCGATGTGTTCCAATGTCGCCAACTGGCTTCCCAGCACGGGCGAATTGTAATCAATCATCACCGTCACTTTATACTCATCGCTGGGAGTGGCAATCATGTCAACCCGCCTGGCGCTGTCGGAATATTGGATGGTTTCCTTCAGTTCAAAATAATTGCGCTCCGCATCCTGTTCCTCCACGCCTGCTTCCATCAGCACATCGGTAAAAATTTTAGCGCTGCCATCCATGATGGGCACTTCCTGGCTGTCAAGCTCTATCAGCACGTTATCAATGGTCAACCCCACCAGCGCGGCAAGGGCGTGTTCCACCGTGCTCACGCGTACGCCATTTTGCTCCAGGGTAGTGCCCCGCGAAACGTCCGTCACTAAATCCACATCAGCATTAATCACCGGCTGTCCCTTCACATCAACCCGTCTGAATTTATAGCCATGATTGACAGGAGCGGGCTTAAAGGTGAGCGTCACGTTTTCGCCTGTATGCAAGCCAACGCCCGATATAGTCACGGGTTTTCTTATAGTTTTCTGGTACTCTATCATATTTTTGAGTTGGAAGCTTAGCGTTTAGAATGGAGAAAACGCAAACTATAAACTGTAATTATTAAACTCTATCCTTTCCTTTTAATTTTTTCTCAAGTTCGATTATCCTTTTTTCAAGGTCGGGCAAATTTCGGTAAATAACGTGAACTTTCAGACTTTTGCGGTGCTCCATGAGGGGAATGCCCTGCCAGGTTTTACCCGGCTCGGTGATGCTGTTTGATAC
>DATLYB010000301.1:0-12705 GCA_035575215.1 Chitinophagales bacterium | reverse complement strand
TTAACGAATTCGGCATAATTGATAAACGTGTCTTCCGGAGGCAGTCGCAGAATGCCAAACACATCCAGCTTTTTGAAATTTTTCCGAATCATCTCAAAGGCAGTGAAAGCAACAAGCTGACTCGTCATCACGATATTGTAGCGGTGGTACCGCTCAACAATTATTTCTCCCAGCAGTTTCACATATTCTTCGTTCCGCTGGTGGTCGTCCTTGAGTTCTCCGTCTGTAATGAAATACTTCATGACATCTACAGGCTTGCCTGTCCGGTCATGGCTGATGCCGTATTTATCAACCGTGTTTCCGAAAAGGTCCATGCAGGGTGCGAAGGAAAGATACATGCGCGAGCTTTCGGTAAGGAACTTGATGAGAAACCGCACAATTTTCACGGAGGTGGAAAGCGAGTCCGGCTTTTCCATCAGATAAAACTCCCTTCCGGTTTTTTTAAGATGCTCTTCTATGAGGTTAGGCGCTTCAAGCACGAAGTGGTAATTCATCACCACCGGAATCACAATTATTTTTTTTGCCGCATCGCCATACTTGACGTAATTCAGGTATTGCGCGTCAAAGGTTGTTCCCAGCAAACCCAGCTTGAGATGTCTTTCAATTGCTCCCGACCTTGAACGGGTTCCTCCGGGAAAAAACAAGCTGTGGCATTCGCGGTGAAGCGCAAGCGTGGAGTAGGTCTTGAGGGTTTCCAGGTAAAGCAGGTTTTTCTTGCGCCTGTCCACTTTGTAAGCTCCCAGCCTGTTCATGAAATAAGCGAGCAACCGGATGCCGAAGAGATTCAACCCCGCGCCATAGATGAAGGCAGGCAATCCAATTTCCTGTATTGCCCATCCGATGACGATGGAATCAATGTTGCTGATGTGGGTGGGAACCATCACCAGCGTGTGCTGCTTTGCCAGCTCGCGAATTGTTTCAATGTCGCCTTCCAGAATCACCCGGTCATGAATGCTGAACTGCTGGCTCAGGCGCTGCTTGAAATTTTTTCCGATGGTGGAATTCAGCAGCCGCGAAATGCCGAACGGAATGGCAACTTTCGCGAAATCATAAATGGAGGGGTCAAAATTTCCGGCAATCTCATTGGCATAGCGGGAGATAATGGTTTTCATCATCGCCTGCGCGTCATCTGTCAGCCTGCCATCCTGCCCGTCTTTGCCGGAGAGCCGGACTAATTGATTTTTAACATTGTTCCAAAACTCCTGTTCGTCTTCCGGGTCGGCTTTCCATGGATTCTGCGCCAGCCGGATGCGCTCGTAGTACACTGTTCGGGCAAGCTCTTCCATCAGCGGATGCCTGGCATTGAAGTGTTTGAGGCTTTTCTCGAAGCTTACCTTTTTCACCTCTTCGATGAACTCATACCGATGAGCGCTCAGTCGGTAAATCGGCCACTTTGTAATATCAGGCTCTATCACGTCATACCGCTTGGTGACGTGGTCAGGGAGCAAATCCGTGTCGCCTTTTACTTTAAACATAAAAATAACGAATGAAAACCCATTAGGGCTTTAGCCCGGCTTTTGAAAAAGAGTCCGAAGTATTGAATTTACAAATTAAAGGAAAATGATTTTAAATGAAGAAAAGAAAAAACGAATCAGGAAGAGCGGAATTTTAGCCGGGCAGCCCTGAATTTTTCTGTGCCGCTGATTTCGATATCAGAAATTCCGGAGTGCGAAAGATACGGACTCCACTGCGCGCCTTGCCTGAAGGAATCCATAATCTCGTGCATGCTCTGGATGAGCATCTCGGGGATTTGTTCAATGCGAGCATGTTCGCGGAGGGCTTTCATTACCGACTGGCGCATCCACCAAATGGCATAGATGCGGAAACTTATCATTTTATTTTCGTCATAGCGGTGGGCGGCTTTCAGCAAGCCGATTTTAGCATACAATACAAGCTCTTCTTCCGGCAGTCGCAGAGTGGCATATTTTGCCGCAACGGCATGAAGGAGCTTCGAATATTTCTTTGAAAGTTCTGTGAAAGCCGGGAGGTCACCTTTTTGAAATCTCATGCAAACCTCGTTGTCGCTGCATTTGCCAACGGTACTTCTTTTTTTTCTTGAGAGCCTTTTAACGGAGGGTTTTATGAGCTTCATGGCATGATTTTTTTTCGGTTACGGACATCACCGGATTTAGTTTCAGGAATTAATTTTGTCAAATCAAAAAAGCATGCACCATGAAAGTAACTTTGCTGTTGCTGGCAGTTTTTAGCCTGTTTATTTTTCCTGCAAACGCCCAGAAAGCAAAAAAGACAGAAACCATTCAAATTAAAACTTCGGCAGTGTGCAATATGTGCAAGCACACGATTGAAACCGCCTTGTATAATGTGAAGGGGGTGAAATCAGCCAACCTGGATGTGCCCAGTAAGGTCGTAACGGTTTCATACAAACCTTCAGCCGTCACGCCCGAGCAACTGAGAACGGCAATAACAAAGGTGGGATATGATGCTGATGATGTTCCCGCTGACCCGCAGGCTTACCAAAAGCTGCACGGCTGCTGCAAAAAGGGAGCACACTGAATAAGAGTTTCAGAATATCTCCACCACCACGTTACCGTCTTTTTTGACATAACCTCTTATCATCGCAACGGTGTTAAACGGCATTGCAAAGTTTCCCTTGCGGTCAAGGGCAATCAATCCACCTTCACCGCCCAAGTCGTTGATTTGAGCTAAAACTTTTTCAGCAGCTTCCTTCACGGGCAGGTTTTTATATTTCATCAAATCACAAACGGCATGAGCGGCAACCGTTCGGATGAAATATTCACCATGTCCCGTGCAGGAAACCGCGCAGCTCGAGTTGTCGGCATAGGTGCCGCAGCCGATGAGGGGAGTATCACCCACCCTTCCGTAGCGCTTGTTGGTCATGCCACCGGTAGAAGTGGCAGCCGCCAGGTTTCCGTACTGGTCAAGGGCAAGCGCACCAACCGTTCCATGCTTTTCTTCCATTGTATTTGCGGGAGCCTTCCCTCCATCATCTGAATGTTCCGGCTTTTGCCCTTCCTTGTCTTTTGCTTTCTTCCATTGCTGATACCGGTATTCATCATAGAAATAACCGGGTTCAACAAGCTCCAGCCCCTGTTCGTTGGCGAATTCTTCAGCACCATCGCCACATAAGAGCACATGCGGTGTTTTGTCCATCACCGCTCTGGCTGCGTGAATAGGATTCTTGATAGTTTGCACCCCACACACTGCCCCGGCATGCAGAGTTTTTCCATCCATGATGGCAGCGTCCATTTCATGAGTTCCCTTGCTTGTGAATACCGAACCCTTCCCCGCATTGAACAGGGGACTGTCTTCAAGGAGGGCTACCGCTGTTTCAACCGCATCAATAGCCGAGCCCCCCTCATGCAGTATTTTGTACCCCGCTTTCAGCGCCTTGGCAAAATCCTTCCTGTAATTTTCTTCCCGTTCGGGGTCAATGCCTTTTTTGATGGTGCCTGCACCACCATGCATCACAAGCACTATTTTGTTGTCTGATTCGGGCTGCACACAGTTGGTTTTTGAAGAGGTGATGATAAAAATAAATAAGATAGCGCACAGAGGTTTCATCCTGTTTTGTGAAATTAGCAATTGATTTGTGATGTATTTCTTCCGGCAATCATGCGCCCGAAAATAATATCCGTAATCGGTCCGAATGCGCCAGGATGCACGCCAGTCATTTATGACTTCGGAGTGATGCTGGGAAAAACGCTGATTGATGAGGGTTACTTTATTGTTTGCGGAGGAATGGGAGGGTTGATGGAAGCGGTGTGTAAAGGAGCAACGAAAGCGAAGCATTATACAAAAGGATGCACCATCGGAATATTACCCACCCTGCAAAAAAGTGATGCCAATGAATTTTGCGATGTGGTGATTCCGTCAGGATTGGGAATAGCCAGAAATCAACTTGTGGTCAATGCGGGCGATGCGGTGGTAGCTATCGGAGGAGGCGCGGGAACCCTCTCGGAGATAGCATTCGCCTGGCAGCTTGGAAAGCCGTTAATCTGCTACTCCGGCTTGGGTGGCTGGAGCGAGGCGATGGCTGGAAAAATGGTTGATGAACGCATGAGAAATAAAATCATCGGGGCTGAAAGTTTGGAGGAAATCATCGCTCATGTGAAGCGCGTCCTGCAATAGAGGATTACAATCCTAACAGCATTTTCACCGGATCATCCCCTGTTAGCATCAGTGCAGGATTTTCCAGCAGCTGCTTCACCTTCACCAAAAAGCTGACGGATTCTTTGCCGTCAATAATCCGGTGGTCATAGGAAAGAGCAACATACATCATCGGGCGAATCACCACCTGCCCGTTCTGCGCAATCGGGCGTTCTTCGATTTTGTGCATCCCCAGTATGGCGGATTGAGGTGCGTTGAGAATCGGAGTGGACAGCAGCGACCCGAACACGCCTCCGTTGCTGATAGTGAATGTGCCTCCTGCCATTTCCTCCAGTGTGAGCTTGTTGTCGCGGCCGCGCGTAGCCAAATCGAGAATGGCTTGCTCGATTTCAGCCATGGACAGCGATTCAGCATTGCGAATCACGGGAACGACCAATCCTCTTGGTGTGGAAACGGCAATGCCAATGTCGCAATAATCATGAAACACGATGTTTTCATCTTCGATAATTCCATTTACAGCCGGAAATTCCTGCAACGCAATGCAGCAGGCTTTTGTAAAGAATGACATGAAGCCTAACCCCACTCCGTGAATTTCCTTGAACTTGTCTTTATACTGATTGCGGATTTGCATGATGGCGCTCATATCCACCTCGTTGAAGGTAGTGAGCATGGCGGTATCATTTTTCGCAGCCACCAGTCGTTTTGCAATCGTCTTGCGCAGCGTTGACATTTTTTCCTTGCGGGTCTGGCGGCTGAACGCAGCATGCCTGGTGTGTCCATTACCTTTTTCTTTTTGGGTGATACCTTTCAACACGTCTTCCTTCGTGATTCTCCCCTCTTTGCCGCTGCCTGCAATGGTTTCACCCTTCACGCCATGCTCTGCCATCAGCTTTGCGGCAGCGGGCGAGGGGACTCCTTTTGCATAGGAAATTTCCTTTGAACCGACCGTTTGCGGCTCCGCAGCTTTCTCTGTTTTCGTTTCTTCTTTTTCTTTAATCGCAGCCGGAGTTTCTTTTTTTGGGGGAATGGCAACGGTGGTATCAATCTTCGCAATGACAGCGCCAACTGGTACGGTATCACCCGCCTTTGCAACGATAGACACCTTGCCCGCTTTCTCCGCTGTCACTTCAAAGGTGGCTTTGTCGGAATCAATCTCGCACAGCGGCTGATCAATATCCACCACGTCACCGTCTTTCACGAGCCAGTTGGCAATCACTACTTCGTTGATGGATTCGCCTACTACGGGAACTTTTACTTCGAGCATATATTTAATTTGAAGTTTGAAGTTTCGAGTTAAATACCGAAAGGTGTTACGAATTTAGTCAATCATCAGACAGGGATATGAACATGGTTTCTATAATTGAACTCTCAATGGTTTAGTGACAAATGCCGGGTAAACATGGGAGCATTTGCACTGGATATGCAAGAAATAAAATAATGAATTAAGTATGTATAACCCCTGCTTCTCTCATTGCCTTTTGTATTTGCTGAAGTAGTTATCAATTTCAGGCCTTAATTCAATTCCCACTCTCTCAAAGATATCAAGCAGTTGCTGATAAGTTCCTTGTCCTCCGAGAAAATCCCAAAATTCTTCTGCAACCTTTAATTCTTCATTCAAGTCAAGCATGCCTGCCATTGTCCAACGGGAATAAGGTTTAGGCTCATATGGATTATAGGGTATTGCAATTAGCGTATTAATATTTACGCTTGGATTTGTTGCAAGAACACAAGCTGTCCACTCCAAAAGTGTCCGCTTAAACTCCTTGAAATTGCCTTTATTAGGCTTAGCCGTTTTAATGTCAAACAGAAAAAGGGTTCCTTTTTTATTTTCCAGCCATATATCCACTTTGGTCGGCTTAACCTTTCTCATTTTACCCTTTTTACAAACTTTTCTGATTGCTTCAATCTCCTTCTTCTTATTAGGTTTTGAGATTGCAGATGTTAAGTCGTCCATAATATCCTGAATTACTCGCTGTGCTGCTTCGCTGATTATATCACCTGCGGTTGCCTGTGTTCGAGAAACTTTAAAGTTAGATGAAGATAATGCGTATGCTACCGGCTCAAAAATGCTCGTTCCAAAGTTTGTGTTGAGGGAGTGAATAAAGGAAAATAATGCCATCCTGTCTTTTCCTAACAACCGTGTGTGAAATGGCATCGCGGCAGGTTCAGGCTTATAGCTTTGGAATTTGCTCCTTAAACTACTCTTTAATACTTCTTCAACTTCTTTGATTTGTGATATATTCAATGCCATTACTCCATAATGTTATTCGTAATCATAGCATTTTGAATGGCATCATACCAATTGATGTGATCCCCGATTTTTTCTTCAAGAATTTTTATTTCTTTATCCGTTAACTTTCTTCCAAGCATTTCATTGGCTACATTTTGCAAATCTTCAACAGTAAGCTGATAAATGACTTTATCAAGGTTTTTCGCTGCCATTTTTATCTTGACTTCAAGTGAAAAATAATTTCCGAATAAGCGCCTTTATCTTTCTCAGTGCGATTTAAAACTGGCCGTTTGAACTGATTGATGATTTTCATTCCTGCATTTTCAGCAATGGCAGGATACATGTTGTATTTGTCGTTAGCAACCAAGAATATATCATAATCGCTGACAAAATATTGCTTACAATTATTAAGAACGTCAGTAATGCCTTGAATGTAGCTTTCCTTAGCCTCTCTGCCTTGACCTTTAAAAAGCGGTCCGATTTCCAACTCATCTTTGCGTTCAAAGCCGAACAAATCGTAAGCGTAAGCATGCTGCTCGTGGTAATCAATTAAACCAACATAAGGTGGAGAAGAAAAAATGCCTTTGATTTTTTTCTTCTCCGCCAGTGCTGCAAAAGCTGGATTTTTCTGTTTAAGCTCAGCAAAAACATTAATGGTTCTGCTATCACCCGTCAGACAAATCTGAAAAGTTTGTGTTCTCAATTTTTCAAATTGAACGAGGCGTTTGACGATGTCTTTAGTATAGGTTTCCCACCACTTCAGAATTGAGAAAAGCGGTTTACAGATTTTCCCATGCTTTGCACAGTAGTAGGTTGCCGTAATTGGCTCCACAAGCGTAGCAAGGTCGGCATGTGTGGTTGCTCGGCAACTGCGAATTGTACGGCTCAGAACAACGCTTATTATTTTTTTTGTATCAGTGTTTTTAATCTTTTTTATTTCATTAAACACGAATTCAATCTCTTCTCGAATATGTTGAGAGTACCATTTATCAAGAAATGTATCTGCTTTCTCCTGACGAAGCTTGATATCATATTGCTTTACGAGTTGGTTGTAGATGGGTAAAAACTCCCTCTCTTTTTCAGCTCCGTATTGTGATTCATCTATTTCTCCCCGATGTAAACGATACTTATATTCTGGGACAGGAAAATATGCATTATTAAACTCATAAAGTGCGTTTAACAGCTTCTCCTCAAACTCAAGTGTACGTGAATCGGACAAGAACTCTTTTAATGATTTTGTAATACGATTAATTTCAGTCTGCACATCAATCAGGTTGTATTTCATTACCTTGCAGTTTGCAATCAACGCATTAAAAGCAGAAATATCAATGCCAATGGCATGCATCCCCAATTCACAGGCCTGTACCATGGTTGTCCCACTGCCGCAAAATGGATCAAGAATGATGTCGCCTTCTTTAAAATAAGTTTCAGTTTTGAAACTGTCGGTATGGCTATCAAGAAAGTATTCTACAAGCTGAGGAATAAATTTTCCTTTGTAGGGATGCAACCGGTGAACATGTTTGGTTGTTTCCGCTTCTTTAAATTGATCAAACGATAACGCCCAGTTTAAGTCACTTCCGAGTTGGTTTTTCCATGAAATTTCACGCTTTCCGTTGTAAGATTTGTAGTAATCAATTAAGTCCTGCTTTGAAACTTGTGCAGGGCTATTATCGCCATGTTTTTTGATACGCCCGTATTGAATGAGATAAGAGATATTGGCGGTAGTAACCGTCTTGCCAGTGTATTTTGTTGCCCACTCGCTTGCTTCTTTTATTGTAAGTAGTTCGTCTGCTGCAATCATATTTTCTAAGACTTACCAACAGGTAAAAACAAAATTTATAAAAACGCCTCCTCCACAATCCGCTTCTGCTCCTGAAAATGCACTTTCTGATAGCCGGTGGCAGGCGATGCGCTGTTCTTGCGTGAAATCACGTCAAGCGCCACTTTGCGGTAGCAACTCAGCATATACACCCATGCGCCCATATTTGATGGCTCTTCCTGCACCCACACGAACTTTGCTTTCTTGTATTTCTCAGTAATCGCATCAAGGGTTTTGTAATTAAGCGGATAAAGTTGTTCCACCCGCACGATTGCAACGTCTTTGCGTTTGTTTGCTTCCTGATACTCCAACAGGTCGTAGTAAATTTTGCCGGAGCACAACAATACTTTTTTCACTTTCGCTGTATCTGCATCAGTGTCGTCAATGATTTCTTTAAAACCACCTTTTAAAAAATCCTCTTTTGGCGAAACGCACTTAGGATGGCGCAGCAGGGATTTCGGAGTCATCACCACCAGCGGCTTGCGGAACTGCCATGCAAGCTGTCGTCTCAGGAGATGAAAGAAATTGGCAGGCGTGGTGCAATTGGCAACAACAATATTGAACTCAGCGCTCATTTGCAAAAAGCGCTCGAGGCGCGCGCTGGAGTGCTCCGGTCCCTGACCTTCGTAGCCATGCGGCAGCAGCATTACCAGTCCGCTCATGCGCTGCCACTTGGTTTCCGATGGCGTGATGAACTGGTCAATGATCGTTTGCGCTCCGTTAGCGAAATCACCGAACTGCGCTTCCCAGATGTTCAATGTGTTGGGTGAAGCCATGGAGTAGCCAAACTCAAAACCCAGCACGCCAAACTCAGAGAGGAATGAATTGAAGATTCTGAACTTGCCCTGCTTTTCATCCAAATGCATCAGTCGGTTATACGGCACGTTGCTTTCCTCATCGCGCAGCACGGCATGGCGGTGGGAGAACGTTCCGCGCCTCACATCCTGTCCGCTCATGCGGATGTCTTTGCCTTCCAGCAGAATCGAGGCATAGGCAAGCAATTCCCCCAGGGCCCAATCGAGTTTTCCCTCTTCAAGCATCTTATTTTGCTGCTCGAAAATTTTCTTCACCTTTTCGAGCAACTTAAAACCATTCGGATAAGCCATGATGCCCTTTATTGCTTTGTCAAAAACCGCTTTGCTGATGGCTGTTTCAGGTGATGTTTCAAAATCTTCGGGTTTCGCTCTGCGCAGGGCGCGCCATGCCAGTTCGGGCTCCTGGTATTTGTAGGGAAGCGGCTTTTGCTTCACTTCGTTGAGGCGGTCTTGCAGCATCTGCCAGAATTCTTTGTCCATCTTCTTTGCAAGCTCCGCCTCAATGGAACCAGCTTCCACCAATTTGTTCACATAAATTTCGCGCGGGCTAAGGTGCTTCCCGATGATATTATAGAGCATCGGCTGCGTGAAGCGCGGTTCATCGCCTTCGTTGTGACCGTATTTGCGGTAGCACACCATGTCAACAAACACATCGGAATTGAAATGCTGGCGAAATTCTGTCGCGAGTTCTACGGCATAAATCACCGCTTCCACATCATCGCCATTCACATGAAATACCGGGGCTTCCACCATGGCGGCAATGCTCGTACAATAGTTGGATGAACGCGCTTCATCAAAATCAGTCGTGAAACCGATTTGATTGTTAATTACGAAATGAATGGTGCCGCCCGTGGTGTAACCTTGCAACTGTGACATCTGCAGGGTTTCATAGACGACACCCTGCCCCGCAATAGAAGCGTCACCGTGAATGAGGATGGGGAGGATTTTGTCAAAATCTGAATTATAAACGATATCGGCTTTAGCGCGCGCGAAGCCTTCCACCACCGGGTTCACAGCTTCAAGGTGCGAAGGATTGGGCGCCAGCTTCAGGTCAATGGTTTTGCCGGATTCGGTTTTTATCTGGGAGGAATATCCCAAATGGTATTTCACATCGCCATCGCCCATCGTGAGGTCCGGAATGGCGTTGCCTTCGAATTCGCTGAAAATCTGCTGATACGTTTTTCCCATGATGTTGGCGAGCACGTTCAGCCTGCCGCGATGCGCCATGCCAATCACCACTTCCTGCACTCCCAGCTCTGCGCCTTTCTGAATGATTGCATCCAATGCAGGAATGGTGGATTCACCGCCTTCCAGCGAAAACCGCTTCTGCCCGATGTATTTGGTGTGAAGGAATTTCTCCAGCACAGCTGATTCGTTCAGCTTCTTCAGAATGCGCTTTTTCTTTTCGAGCGGAATCTGAATCTCTCCAGCGCTTTTTTCAATGCGCTCTTTCAGCCAGTTGTATTTATCGGTGTTGTTGATGTAGCCGTATTCGAAACCGATAGAGCGGCAATAAATTTTTTGCAAATAAGCGAGAATATTTTCCAGCGTGGGATGCTGCAATCCCAGTTCTTTTCCGGAGATGAATGTCTTTTGGAGATGGTTTTCCGAAAGCCCGAAATGCTTCAAATCAATGTTGGCGTGGCGGTCTATGCGCTCGCGAATCGGGTTGGTTTTTGAGACAAGATGCGCACGCGTGCGGTAGGCGTTGATTAAGGTCCATACTTTCAACTCATCCGGTGAAACCGCAGCGCCATTGGTTTGAAGGGAAATGGCTAAATCAAATCCTTCGAAGAAGCGCTTCCATTCTTCATCAACTGATTGAGGATTTTTCTTGTAATCATTATATAAGGATTCGATGTAAGCGGGATGAGCGGAGGTGAGATACGAAACATCCATAAGCACAATAATTACTCCGCAAATATCGGTGAAATTGTGTTGAAGTATTACCTTCCTATCGGGTTTGGAACTACACTCCCTGCCTGCTGACAGACAAAACGCCCTCGATGCCCTTCAGACGTTGTATCAGCGCATTCAACTGCTCGGTATCCTGTACGAATAGGGTGATTGCACCTTCGAAGATTCCGTCTTTGGTGTCGAACGAGATAGAGCGCATATTGAGCTTCATTTCGCCTGAAATAATGTTGGTGATTTTTTGTATTACTCCCACATCATCAATGCCGCTCACTTTCATCTCAGTGAGAAAGGAGATTTCATGCTGCTTGTTCCACCGAGTCTTGATGATGCGATAGCCGTAGTTGCTCATCAGTTGCGTGGCGTTGGGGCAGTTGGTTTTGTGAATCTTGATGCCTTCATTGATGGTGATAAATCCGAACACGTCATCGCCCGGTATGGGATTGCAGCAGTTGGCAAACTTGTAATCAATTTTTTCCAAGCCGTCACCGAAAATCAGCAGTTCGGCATTTTTGTTCAGCGTGTGGCGGACAACTTCTTCAATATTGAGCTTGTCGGCATCTTTCTTTTCTGGCTCTTTGGGGATGATAAGGCGGTTGCCCTCGAATTTGTCTTTGCTGAGCGCCTTGAGGTCAATCTTTTTTGTGGCAATCTCGCTGTACAGCTCCGTTACTCCGGGCAGTTTGTAGTACTGTGCGAGGTCATTGAGTAGCTCGGATGAGAATTCCACTTTCAGCGCGCGCAGCCTGCGCTCCAGCATCTCTTTGCCTTCGGCAGCAAGCATTTTCTGCTCTTCCTTCAGCGCGCTTTTGATTTTGGCTTTTGCCTTTCCTGTACTCACATAATTGAGCCAGTCTTCGTTGGGCTTCTGTTTTTTGGAGGTGATAATTTCCACCTGGTCGCCCGTGTTGAGCTTATGGCTGAGGGGCACCAGCTTATGATTCACCTTCGCACCGATGCATGTCATGCCGATGTCGGTGTGGATGTCAAAGGCGAAATCAAGGGCAGTGGAGCCGCTGGGCAGCCGCCTGAGCTGTCCTTTCGGGGTGAACACATAAATCTCCTGCGAATAAAGGTTAAGGCGGAAGTCGTTGATGAAATCCAGGGCGTTGGAGTCGGGATTCTTGATGATTTCGCGCATTTTCAGCAGCCATTCATCCAGCGCGCTTTCCGTAGCAGCAGCGCCTTCCTTGTATTTAAAGTGAGCCGCATAGCCGCGTTCGGCAATCTCATCCATGCGCTCGGTTCGTATCTGCACCTCCACCCATTTGCCGTCCTTAATCACGGTGGTATGCAGCGCTTCATAGCCGTTTGCTTTGGGGTTGCTAATCCAGTCGCGCAAGCGGCTGGGGTTGGGGCGGTAGAAATCTGTAACGATGGAATACACCTTCCAGCATTCGGCTTTTTCTTTCTCGGGAGGGGTGTCGATGATGATGCGGATGGCGAACAGGTCGTACACCTGCTCAAATTCCACGCCTTTTGTCCGCATCTTGTTCCAGATGCTGTGGATGGACTTGGGACGCCCGTAGATTCTGAATTTAAAGCCTTCTTTTTTAAGACGCTCTTCAATGGGCGCAATGAACTCGTTGATATACTTGTTTCTTTCGCGTTTGGTTTCGTTCAGCTTTTTAGCGATGAAGCGGTACATGTCCGTTTCGGTGTATTTCATCGCGAGGTCTTCCAACTCTGATTTGATTTCATAGAACCCCAACCGGTGCGCCAGGGGGGCGTAGAGGTAGGATGTTTCGGAGGCGATTTTCAACTGCTTGTTGCGCGGCATGTGATCGAGTGTGCGCATATTGTGCAGGCGGTCGGCAATCTTGATGAGAATCACGCGC
>DATLYB010000300.1:0-5560 GCA_035575215.1 Chitinophagales bacterium | reverse complement strand
TTACACGTTTGATACGCCACATAACATTGAGTCATTCATCTTCGTGGATAATGACCAGCCTGTACCCGGAACAGCAACCGCTTATGATGCCTTGAACCAGGTGATTACTTCCGTTCCGATTCCCATTACTGCAAATGGCGCTTTCGTGAATGTGAACGTGAATGCTTCTGGCGTTCGCAAGTTTGTCATCCAGTATAACGGTTCGGGCGGTGCAGTCGGAAAACTGATATTCTGTGAACCCGACACCTGCTGCGATGGAACTGCAACTGCCAACCCCTCCGGTGGAACTCCGCCTTACACCTACAACTGGAATACGGGAGCAACTACCGCTTCTATCTTCAATCTTTGCCCCGGCACTTATTGTGTAACCATCACGGATGCGCAAGGCTGTCAGACGATTGAATGCACCATCGTGGGTGAAGAAGATTGCGAAGACCCCTGCGTGAATTTGGATTGTGACGACAATAACCCGTGCACTGCTGATGCCTGCAATAACGGGCAGTGCACCAACACCCCGATTCCGGGATGCGGCCGCATACCTTGCATTTTCAACGAACAGTGCATCGATAATGATGCCTGCACGATTGATTTCTGCGACCAGGATGGCTTCTGTACCAATCAGCCCATGGTGTGCAACGACAACAATGCCTGCACGAATGACTTGTGCGTGAACGGACAGTGTCAATATACGCCCACCAATTGCAATGATGGCAATCTGTGCACCATTGACCAATGCGTGAACGGACAATGTCAATACACTCCGGTAGTTTGTAATGATGGGAATGCCTGCACCAGCGATAATTGCAGTCCCACATCAGGATGTTTCTATACTCCTGTGGTTTGCAACGACCAGAATTCCTGCACCACCGACCAATGCGTAAACGGTTCGTGTCAGTACACTCCCATTGTGTGTAATGACAACAATGCCTGCACGACAGACGCTTGCTCGAACGGGCAGTGTGTTTACACCCCCATTCCCGGCTGTGGCGACTGTCCGAATGCAGTGAGCAGCCTGACGCTGGTTCGCCCTGGAACAGGAGGTGATGTCGCAACGTTGACGAATGGCTATGTTATTAACTATGAAACGCTATGCAGAGGCTTCAACATTCGTGCAAATGCCTGCACTCCTACAGTCAAGAGCGT
This sequence comes from Chitinophagales bacterium, assembly GCA_035575215.1. Classification (GTDB taxonomy): domain Bacteria; phylum Bacteroidota; class Bacteroidia; order Chitinophagales; family CAIOSU01; genus DATLYB01. The sequence continues at coordinate 4,417 of DATLYB010000300.1, read as the reverse complement.
CAGGTTTGTTCTCAACGGAAGCACTTTCCGAATCGAAAGCTCTGTGCCCTTTGCACTCAACGGTGATGCTTCCGGCAGTTATTATGCATGGCAGCCCACTCCGGGTTCCTACACACTCCAGGCAATTCCTTATACCGGCACCGGAGCTACCGGCACCGCTGGAACTTCCCTCACAATCACCTTTACGGTGGTTGGCGGTCCTGATTGCAACGACAATAATGTTTGCACAAATGATGCTTGCAATACCGCCACGCAAACCTGCACGCACTCTCCGATACCCGGCTGCGGACAAGACCCGTGCGCAGGGGTTACCTGCAATGACAACAACGCCTGCACCACGGACGCTTGCTCCAACGGGCAGTGTATTTACACTCCGGTTGTGTGCAATGACCAGAATCCCTGCACGAATGATGCGTGCGTGAACGGTCAGTGCCAATACACTCCGGTTGTGTGCAATGATGGTAATGCATGTACGAATGACGTTTGCAGTCCAACGGTGGGATGTGTCTATTCCCCCATTGTTTGCAATGACGGCAACGCCTGCACAAATGATGCCTGTATTGGCGGCCAGTGTCAATACACCCCCATCGTGTGTAATGACGGTAATGCCTGCACGAATGACGCGTGCGTGAATGGTTCTTGTGTCTATACACCCATACCCGGCTGTGGCGGCAATCCGTGTGATGCCTTCTTCTGTGATGACCAGAATCCGTGCACGGTGGATGTAGGCGATGGGGTGGGCGGATGTACGAATACGCCTCTGGTCAATACCCCCAACTACCTCAGGATTATCAATGCCACCACTAATTCGCTGAATCTGAAGATTCTTTATGGCTCAACGAGCGCATGGGTGAATCAGAATGTAGCTGCAGGAGGTAATAACATGCTGTGCATCACGCTGCGCGATGCAACCAGTCCGGGAACAATGTCCAAGGTACACATCAGGTTGAAAGGCTCTACAGCTAATGAAAGCAACAGAATCACCAACAATTACCCGGTTGACTGTGTGCCGCGGGGCTGGACAACCATATGTATCCCCCTGACGGCTTTCCCGACAACCGATTTCACCGCGCTGCCCTACGTGGAAATCTTCAACAGTGCGGCAAGTCCTTATGAGCTGCATATCCTGAAGATTGAATTTACCGGAGGCAGCAACCCGTTTGTGTGGTTCGGTAATTCGCATACGAATAATTATGTCAGCGGCAACAGTGCGAGTTTTTACGCTCAGCTGGTGACAGGCGGTCCGTGCGGTGCTCCAAAACTGTCTGATGGAAATTTGACCAGCTACGATACGGGCAGCTATGATTCTGAAATTTCCAATCTGGAGGTGTTCCCCAATCCGTTCAATGACAAGCTGATTATCAACTTCGAATCGGCACGTGAAGGAAAAGCCGAAATCAGAATTGTGGATATGCTGGGGCAAATCGTGAATAACGACCGGATTGAATTCACGTCAGGTGAAAATCAAACTGAAATACAGCTTGACGGAAAACTGGCGGATGGCATGTACTTCATGGAGTTCCGCACTGACGAAAAAATGGAGTACGTGAAGCTCTACAAGTCAAGGTAATCCTGCTCTGATTTTGAATAAAAGGGGCTGTCTTTTAAAAAAAGGCAGCCTCTTTTTTTTCAATTGAATCCTGGCAAGCTTGTTTCCAATCGCGATTGTTTACTACTTTGCAGGCATCTTCCTTCATGCACCTTCGCGCCCTATCACTCAACAACTTCCGAAATTATGCTGAAGCATCTTTTTTATTTCCTAAAAAAGTAAACTGCATCACCGGCAGGAACGGTTCAGGGAAAACCAACCTTCTCGATGCAATTTATTATTTGTGCATCACCAAATCGTATTTCGCTGCCACTGAATTTCAAAATATACGGCATGGACACTCATGGTTTTCGCTGAGAGGTGAAATAGAGCTGAACGGCATCCCGCACGTGGTGAAGTGCAAGACAGAAAAAGAGAAGCGCAAAGATTTTTTTTTGGATGAAAAGCGGTATGAGAAGCTCTCTGACCATGTGGGATTGTTCCCCGTGGTGTTTATCACCCCGAACGATGTGGAGCTGATTTATGGCGGCAGCGAGGAGCGCAGGCGGTTTCTTGATTTGATGCTTTCGCAAACCGACCATGTGTATTTGGAGAATCTGCAGGAGTACAACCGGCTGCTGCTGCAGCGCAATGCCTTGCTCAGGCAGTTTGCCGACACGGGAACGTTCAACCATTCTTTGCTCGAGGTATATGACAGCAAAATGGTGAAGCCGGCAACCCTCCTGTTTGAAAACAGAAAAAAAGCCATTGAAGAAATTCTCCCTTACATCAGCCAGACATGCCGCATGCTTTCCGGTGGAAAGGAAGATATGAGCATCGAATACGAATCGGACATGAAGCATACTGACCTGTGGCGCCTGCTTGCCGGAAATGTTGAGCGTGACCGGGTGCTCAAACGTACGGCTGCCGGGGTGCACCGCGATGATTTGGTTTTCCTGATGGACGGACACATCATCCGTAAATTTGCTTCCCAGGGGCAGCAGAAATCATTTCTGATTTCCCTGAAGCTGGGGCTTTTTCGCTGGCTGAAAGAAAAAAAGCAAACAGCGCCCTTCCTGCTTCTTGACGATATCTTTGACAAACTCGATGCGGAGCGAAGCGAACGCCTGCTGGAACTTCTTACGCATGACGGCTTCGGTCAAATCTTCCTCACCGATACGCAGCGCAACAGGCTGGAAAATGTGTTTGGCAGGAATAATGAGGTGGAATTTTTTCAAACGGAGGAGTAATCCTCATGCAGCTTTGGCATGCACCAACTCGAACAAATCATTGATGGTATTGCATTTGGCGAGTTCCTCAGCCGAAATGGTTACGCCATAATCCGAGTCTATTTTAGCAATGATTATCAATGCCATCATGGAACTCCACCCTTCCACTTTGCGGAATTCCGTTTCCCCAGTAATAGTGCCTGACGGCAAATTATCAAACTCCTGTTCAAGGCTTTGGATGAAAGCAGCTAACTCCATAGGGGCATATAAAGATAGAAATAATCTTACTTTGCAGCGATGCCAAATCCGCATAAAATCCTTTTCCTGCCTCGCTGGTATCCATCTGAAAATGATTTGCAAAATGGCGTGTTCATTCAAAAGCATGCCCGCGCTGCCGCGATGGAAAACGAAGTGATGGTGCTGTATGCCGTTTCTGTCAGCAAGGAATCGCGCATCGTTTGCTCTAACCGGGGGAATTTGAAAGAAGTGATTCTTTATTACCCTGCCGGGAACATTCGGCTGCTGAATTTCATCGCCTCCCTGCGGGCGCTGTTTAAGCTTTGGCGATTCACACGCAAGAGTTTTCAGCCTGATATTTGCCATATTCATGTTTCCGGGAGGCAGGCCCTGCTGGCGTTGTGGCTGAACCTGAAATACGGCATTCCCTTCATCATCTCCGAACATTGGTCGGGATTCGTTACCGGTGAATATGAGAGGCAATCGTTTTTTAAAAAATGGCTGACCGCTTGTGTTTTTAAAAAAGCCACCGCAGTCACTGCCGTTTCGGAAACTCTCAGAGATGCCATGATAAACCGCGGCCTTGGAAAAGAAATCAGAATTCTGCCAAACGTAGTGGAAGTGTTGCCCGATGGAGCACAGCAGCATCCTGCTGAGGATGTGTTCCGTTACTTGATTGTTGCCGATTTGAGGGATGAAATAAAAAACATCAGCGGTGCCATCCGGGCGTTCAGCGAAGTTTGTAAAGCTGAACCTTCTTCGGAACTTGTAATTGCCGGGGAAGGAAAAGACCGAGATAAACTTGAACGGCTGGTGATTGCATCTTTTCAGACAAATTCACCGCCCGTAAAATTTCTCGGTTTAAAATCAAATGAAGAGGTGCTGAAACTCATTCCGGCTGCGCATGTGATTATCGTCAACAGCAGGATTGAAACCTTTTCGGTAGTGACGCTGGAGGCAATTTTTTCAGGACGCCCGGTCATCGCCACCCGCTGCGGGGGTCCGGAGCGGTTTATCAACGAACATAACGGAATACTGATTGGCATTGACAATGAAAAAGAACTGGTCCATGCAATGATTCAGATGAAACGGGATTACCGGAAATACAACCCTGATGCGATTAAAAATTCGATTCCGAACACATACGCTCCGGAATCCATCGCGCGTTTGCTGAACAGCTTTTATAATGAAGCTGCCGCGCGTCAATCATAATTTGCTCCCTTTCCCCATCCCAGCGCTTCAGCTATTGTTACGAAATCTTTTCTGCCTACTATTATATCTTTCCACATAATAGGCGATTCTTTTGCAAACAGCACTGCCGTGTACACTGTAATTACTGCATACGTCAGGGCAGCCGCAGCCGCAGCGCCCGGCAGCCCCCACTTCGGAATCAGCAGAAAATTTGCGGAAGCATTTACAGCCA
>DATLYB010000299.1:0-4937 GCA_035575215.1 Chitinophagales bacterium | reverse complement strand
CTGAGTGCCGCTGAATGTAACTATGGCGACCCCTGCACCAGTGATGAATGCAGCGCTAATGTCTGCGTTCATGCGCAGTTGGGAGAACCTTCTTATCTGCATGTAGTCAACACGGCTAAAAGCTGGAAAAAGCTGAAGCTCGGCTATTCGTCAACCAGCCTTTTTACGCCTAAACAAAATGTAATTGCCGGAGGAAACACGATGATGTGCGTCACTCTGCGCGGCAACAGCGCCACAGATTGGAGCAGAATTCAAATTCGCCCGCAAGGCAGCATCAGTTCACCAGTGTCGTTGGGCGGCTACGGCTTAGGCACTTCATTCACAGAAATTTGCATACCGCTGGCTGCTTTCGGTCCGGGAGTTGATTTCACCCAGCTGACCCTGATAGAAATTCCTTACAGCAACGGTGCCGGACCCTTTGAAATTGATATTCAACGAATCGAATTCAGAGGTGGTGTCACCCCCTTCCTCTGGTTTGGTGACCCGAAGACCGATAACAAGCATGACGGAAACACTGCATCCTCATTGGCGGTCACCTTAGTGCCCGGCACTCCATGCGGAGCGAATAAGATGTCGCAGCCCCCCGGTCATATTTCACCGGAAAAAAATATTTCATTAAAAGCCTACCCTAACCCATTCAGTGAGGAAGTGAATATTGAGTTCATGCTTGTCAATACTGAAAAAGTGCGGTTGGAAATCATCAGTCTGGACGGCAGGCAAGTGAGCCTGCTTTTTGAAGGAGAAGCCAAAGCCGGTGAATTGCAAACGCATCAGTTCCGTTCCGGGGTACTTGCTGACGGAATGTATTTCTGCCGGCTGCTCACTGAATCGGGCGAAATGAGAAACAATAAATTATTGCTGGCGAGATAAATTCACAATGTGAAATATTAAAAAACACCCTTTTTGGTCAGAAAACCGATTTCCTGAAAGCTTAAACCTGGTGCCTACCCTGATGCCATCTTCGTTGTACGGGATGGCATCAGTATTTTTGGGGCATGGATATCATTTACAATACTGTCTTTCTGCTGCATGAAACCGGATTTCATCCCGAAAACAGAAGAAGGCTCGAAGCATTCGGTGATTTGGTTGAAACGAATATAGTTTCAGGGATGCCTTATCTGGAATTGATTCATCCCCGCGAGCATGTAAAAATGATTGAAGAAGCATGTGCCCGCGAAGACATGATTGATGCGGACACGGTGACCTCCAAAGGCAGCTTTGAGGCGGCTGTTCACGCTGTGGGCGCGGCAGTAATGGCTTCGCAAACGAATAGTTTCGCTTTAGTGCGCCCGCCCGGCCATCACGCTTTCAGAACACGAGCCAGCGGATTCTGTCTTTTCAACAACATCGCGGTTGCGGTTCAGAAGTTAGTCAACGAGGGCAAGCGCGTTTTCATCTTTGATTTTGACGGGCATTATGGCAATGGCACTGCCGACATCTTTTACAATACCAATAACGTGTTGTATGGCTCGCTGCATCAATATCCTGCCTATCCGGGAAACGGCTTCATAAATGAAATCGGAGATGGCGAAGGAAAAGGGTTCAATATCAACATTCCGCTTCCGCATGAAAGCGGTGACGATGTTTTTCAGGACGGATGCGAGTTCATCTTTTCCATCGCTAAAATGTTTGAACCGGATGTGGTTGCCGTTTCAGCAGGCTTTGATGCCCACCACGCTGACCCCCTGCTGAACCTGCGCCTGACGGCAAACAGCTTCCATTGGGCCGGGTTGCGGCTGCGTGAACATTTCAAAAACATCTTCGCAGTCCTGGAGGGCGGCTATAACACGGATTACCTTCCGAAGTGTGTTTACAATTTCATTGACGGGATAAACGGGAAAAAAATTCAATTCACCGAAACGCCAGCGGCTTCACCGGATTTTGTTATCAAGGAATATCAGCGGAGGATGCACCTGCTGAAAAATCTGACGGCTGAAATGTGGAAATAACAATTGATTGGAGATTCCTCGTAAGAATTTATCCCTATCAACTCATCTTTTATCATTTCAAACCTCTGCAAAACAGCATATCCCTTCCCAAATCATCGAATCACAAAATCCGCCAAAAGCAATCTGCAATTTCAACCGCTTGCCTTATTATTGCGTCTCTATTTTATTGTCATGCAGGAGCATCATCTGCACACGCAACGCACTGCCCGTTATTTTACGCTCGGAGAGATTTCGGTCAGCACCAAAGCCGTATGGCTCGCCTGCCACGGCTACGGGCAGCTCGCACGCGAATTCATCAGCGAACTGCAGCCGCTGGCTGAACCGGGCGTGGCGGTTGCCGCTCCGGAGGGGCTCTCGCGCTTCTACACTAAGGGATTCGTTGGTACGGTGGGCGCATCCTGGATGACGCGTGAAGACCGTGAAAGCGAGATTGATGATTACGTCAGCTATCTTCAAAAGCTTTTTGAAACAATAAAAGGACAGGTGAGTACCGAGGCGTCCATCCATGCGCTCGGTTTCTCACAGGGATGCTCCACGCTTTGCCGCTGGGTGGCGCGCAAAGTGCCCGCCATTGATTCGCTGTGGCTCTGCTGCGGCAGCATACCCGATGACCTCGACTTTGCCAGATTCTGCACTGCTCTTCGCTCCGTCCCCGCCCGCCTGCTGGTAGGAGAAGACGACCCGTTTATTGCAGACAATGACCGCGAAGCCGTGCGGCAGCGCATAAAGAAGCACCGTCTGCCGGTGCAGGTTCACACTTTTAAAGGCGGACATGTATTGAATGTTACATTGCTCAAATCACTGATGACGCAACCCGTCAATTCCTAAACCCTTGCCATGACCACAAGCCAAATTGTTTTCACCCTGCTGCTTGTCGCTTCTTTCTCCGCCTTCGGCTACACGTTTATGAAAATCATGCGCGTGCTGCGCTCGGCAAAAAAAGTGAGCCGCTTTGATAAAACCGGTGAGCGCATCCTGACGACCTTGCTGGTCGCCTTCGGGCAATCAAAAATCCTGCGGAAGCCGTTTGCGGGGTTCCTTCATGCCATAGTGTGGTGGGGATTTCTGGTCATCACGGTAGGAACCATCGAAATGATGATTGACGGAGTGGCGGGCACCGAGCGGCTGCTGAGTTTCATGGGTCCGGTGTATTCGCTGATTACCGCTTCGGGAGAATTGTTTGCAGCGGCAATTTTGATAGCGGTAATTCTGTTTCTTGGAAGAAGATACCTCATCAAAACCAAGCGGTTCATCGCGCCTGAGATGAAGCCTGCCTCGCGGCTGGATGCTACCGTGATTCTGCTTTTGATTTTTTTGCTTATGGTGTCCCTGCTGCTGATGAATATCGGCTACATCCAATCCCGCAATCCTTATCATGGATATTTTCCTGTGAGCGAGTTGCTGCTGCCCCTGTTCGGCAGCTTCAACCTGTATGCCTTTTCAGCAATGACACATGTTAACTGGTGGCTTCATATCACGCTCGTGCTGGTGTTCCTGAATATTCTCCCTTACTCCAAACACTTCCACGTGATAATGGCGGTGCCGAATGTCTTCTTGTCTCGCCTTGAGCCGAAAGCAAAGCTGAACACGATGGAGTCCATCACCAAAGAGGTGAAATCCCTGCTCGACCCGAATGTCAATCCTTACGCAACTCCGGCTGAGGCGGGCGTTGCTCCGGAAAAATTCGGCATCAAGGATGTGACGGACGTCACATGGAAACATATTCTCGATTCATACACCTGCACCGAATGCGGACGCTGCACCGAAGTATGCCCTGCCAACAACACGGGCAAAAAACTATCGCCCCGGAAACTATTCATTGATTTACGCAAGCGCGTGACCGAAGCCGGACCGGATTTCATTGCCGGCAGAAGCAACGGACATCCGGCAGCCAGTAACCGGCAGCTTGTCAGCAATGCCTTCATCTCAGAGGAGGAACTGTGGGCTTGCACCACATGCATGGCTTGCATCCAGGAGTGTCCGGTTTCGATTGACCACGTGCCGTTCATCGTTGATATGCGCAGGAACCTGGTGATGGAAGAATCGAAGGTATCTTCCGACCTCGCGGTGATGTTCTCCAACATCGAGAACAACGGAGCGCCCTGGGCATTTTCGCCCGATGACCGCTTCAACTGGGCGCAGGGCTTGGATGTTCCTGTAATGGCTGAAGTGCAGGCGAGGGGCGAAGCGCCTGAAATTTTATTTTGGGTAGGCTGCTCCGGCTCGTTTGACGACCGTTCAAAATCCATCACGGTGGCGTTTGCAAAAATCCTGAAACAGGCAGGGGTAAAGTTTGCGGTGCTTGGCAAGGAGGAGCGCTGCACGGGCGACCCGGCAAAACGCGCAGGTAACGAGATGATTTACCAGATGCAGGCGCTGATGAACATTCAAACCCTGGATATGTACAACGTGAAGAAAATCGTTACCGCGTGCCCTCACTGCTTTAATATTTTGAAAAATGAGTATCCTGATTTGGGAGGGAATTATGAAGTGGTGCACCATTCGGAATTTCTGAAACAGTTGATTGAGGAAGGAAAAATCCGCGTGAAAGACGACCATGAATTCAAAAACAAAAAAATCACCTACCATGATTCCTGCTACATCGGCAGAGGGAATGACATCTATGAAGCCCCGCGGGAAGTGATTGCGTCACTCCATGTCCGAATCCGCGAGATGAAGCGCAGCCGCAGCAGGGGGATGTGTTGCGGTGCAGGCGGAGCGCAGATGTTCAAGGAAGAGGAAAAAGGAAAGATGCGGGTGAACATCCTGCGCACCGAACAAGCCCTCGAAACCCATCCCGATATAATCGCATCAGCCTGCCCCTTCTGCATGACTATGATGACTGATGGCGTGAAGGCAAAGGAGAGTGCCGTAAAGGTGTATGATATTGCCGAATTGCTGGCGAAGGGGATTTGATGTTGTCAGGTTTTTCCTCTACTAATAAAAAATAGTAACCGCCACCACCGCGATGAATGGCATGGCATGCCG